>URAI01000035.1 GCA_900545725.1 uncultured Eubacterium sp. | reverse complement strand
AAAACACCGTTTCTGTCGTAAATTCTTCCGCGCGTAGCAGCAACGCTCATATTTTTCTGGATGGAGTCCGTTAAATCTGTTACATAAGAAGCGCCTTTGATTATCTGGAGTGAAAATAAACGGTTAATTAAAACCACTACAATCAGGACAAATACCATAATTAATGGAAACAGTCTTGATTTTAATAAACTAATCACATAATCAAAAATATCTTTAATCAACTTTACTGATTCTCCTTTTATCCGTAGGATTTAAGTGCTTATTTAAAAAGGTTACCGGCTTGTATAAAATGACGGCAATCAAAAGTGTGTACACAACCTCCGGCAGAATAAAGCGTGAAATGTAATACATTGCATTCAACCGGTTGTGCAGTAAAAAGTTACCGACATAGGACAGGAAACCGAAGCAGAAATCTCCCGCCAGTAATAAGCCAAGAGGAATCAACATTTCTGTTTCTTCGTATTTCTGATAAAAAATGCCGGAGCAGTATCCTATGTATACAAATACAAGGGAAGTAAAACCAAACAGTCCCGAGAAAAATAAATCATAAAAAAATCCGGCAAAAAAACCTACATACATTCCTTCATTTTTTCCATGAAGGAAACCGAATAATACCGGAAGAATAATCAGCAGATTCGGTTTAATGCCGCCGATTGCAATCACTCTGCCGAGTGTGACCTGCAAAAGGTAGAAAAATATGATTAAAATCAATTCTCCGATTTTCCGTTTCATACCCATCTCCTATTTATTATGAATTCTTTTTCTGTGTAATAATCAGAACCTCCTGCAAATGTCCAAAATCTACAGCAGGAACTAAGTACCCTGCCTGTGTCAGATTGTTGGCATCTGCGGTAACATCCTTTGTATAGCCAATGAGAATACCCGGAAGATATTTATCACTTATATTAGATGTAACTATCTTGTCTCCATTGTTGACAGTTACACCCTTCTTAAAATACTGAAGCCTTATCAGACCTGAATCCATAAGCTGTATATCACCCTTAACAGAACATGTATCCCCTGTCTCAATAAGCATACCGCTTACATAACTTCCATCTTCAATTACACTCTTAACAACTGAATAATTATTACCGACCTCTGTTACAACTCCAACAAGTCCTCCATCAGCCATAACATTCATATCAACTTCTATTCCATCTTTACTGCCCTTATCAACAGTAAATGTACTGTACCAGTTATCAGTTGTAGAACCGATTACCCTTGCCCCAACTTTCGCATACTCAGGGTATTTTTCATCTAGCCCGTATAATGTTCTTAATCTTGCAAGCTCGTAAGTATCCTGCTTTAACTGGTTGTTCTCCTCTGTAAGACTGTCGACCTGCGATTTAAGCTGGTCATTCTCTTCAAGAACCGTACTTATCTCCTGAAGAGTATCATATTTGTCAGCGACCATAAGGCCTATATAGTTCATACCCTTCTGAACAGGAATAACCACCGTTGAAATAGCATTTCTAAGAGGAGTAGTAAGCCTGTCTGTAAAAAAACTGACACCGATAAATACCATGCACAAAAACACAAGCACAGCAAGTATAACCTTAGTACTCAGAAAAGATGATAATTTATTCTTCATATTACCAGATCCTATTCATATTTTTTATCCTGTGGAGTATATGGAATTTTAGCAAATTCCGGCTTATTAACAACATCAATAAGGCCTCTTACTACACTTTCAGCAGGGTTTTCTACAATATTAACATTAAGATTAGTTTCCTGATGGATAAACTTCTCGAGGTTACTTATATTAGAAGTTCCACCTGTTACATATATTCCATCCTTTATAATATCAGCTGCAAGTTCCGGCGGAGTTCTCTCTAATATTACTTTTATTGAATCCATAATAGAATGAAGCGGGTCAACAATTGCTGAATATATAACATCTGATGAAATCTGTACACTTACAGGAAGACCTGAAAGAACATTTCTGCCAAAGCCCGGTGCAAACTTTTCTTCTGACTTTACAGCACTTCCCAATTCCTTTTTAAGGCCTTCTGCTGTCTTACTTCCTATAACAAGATTATATTCTTTTCTTATTATGCTTATAATGCTGTCATCCAGCTTGTTACCGCCAATCTTAATTGACTTGCTGATTACAATGCCGCCAAGTGATATTACTGATATCTCCGTAGTTTCTGCACCAATATTGACAACCATTATTCCCTTTGACTTAGTAACATCAAGACCTGCTCCTATGGCATCTGCAACAGGCTTATCAACTATGAATATGTTCTTAGCCTTTACCTTTGACTCAGCTACAAGCTCATAAAAAGCTCTCTTTTCTACCTCTGTTACATCTGTAGGTACTGCAATATAAAAATCAGTATTGCCCGAAAACTTCTTATCATCATTAATCTTATTAAAAAAGCTTACAAGAAGTGTCTGCATATTCTCAATATCTGCTATAACACCAAACTTAACAGGAAATGACACCTCGATATTTTCCGGTGCTTTCTCATACATCTCATATGCTTCATCTCCGAATGCAAGTACCTCATTCTTATTAGCAATTGCTATTATATTCTTTTCATTAAGTATTTTACCCTTTTCATTGCAACACATCTTTAAGTTGCTTGTACCAATATCTACTCCGTAAATATTCTGTGCCATATCTGGAGGCTCCTTTCAATTACATAAACTCTTTTTCTCTTAAACTTGTATACGCATTATCGCCTATTACAATATGATCTATAAGATTAATTCCTAACAGACTCCCTGCCTGTGCAATTCTTCTTGTTACTTCTATGTCATTACGGCTTGGCATTGCATCCCCACTCGGATGATTATGCAGAAGCACTATTGAAACTGCTTCAAACTTTAAGGCTTCTGAAAATATCTCTCTCGGTGTAATAAGTGATGCATTCACCGTCCCCATTGATATGACACAATCATGTATAAGCCGGCACTTACTGTCAAGCATAACAAGAATCATATGTTCTTTATTAAGATAACGTAAATCCTGCATATAATAATCTGCTATGGCATCAGGAGAAGAAAAATCCATTCTCTGTGCCGCAGTCTGCTTTGCCATTCGTCTTGATAACTCACATATGCATTTTATCTGAATTGCCTTAACCCTGCCAACTCCTTTAATCTTCATAAGACGGCTTATACTTATTGATGCCAGTCCTAACAGTCCATCACGGTTTTCTGGAATTGTAAGAATCTTTCCGGCAAGCTGCGTTGCATCCATTCCATTAGTTCCAACCCTCAATATTACTGCCAGAAGTTCTACATCAGATAAGACTTCAGTGCCGTATCTCATACATTTTTCATATGGTCTTAGGAAATTGATATCTGTATCATTACATATACAACTGTTCTGATTAATATTCATATGTCCCTTTCCGGACAAGCGGAATATCCAATATGCAGATATAAATAAATATGTCATTCTGTAATGCCATTAACAGAATCTATATCATATTATACAAAATTATATTTACAAATTGAACCAACTTAAATTATATCATAACTTTCTTTTATTGTATACAAATAATTCTGATTTTTATATAACTATTAAAATGGCAGATTGTTACCAGTCATGCATAACTTTTATATTGCTGACTGACAATAAAATCCATACAAATATATATCAGAATGAATTAATCATCAATTTTTATAAGACCCTTTTCATACATTTTCTGCATACTCATCATTATACCCAGTTTTGCATGATACCATGTAAGCCCACCCTGAAAATATACTGAATATGGAGGCTTCAATGGACCATCTGCACTTAATTCTATTGATGAACCCTGTACAAATGCTCCTGCTGCCATAATAACATCTGCATCATATCCAGGCATTGCCCACGGCTCAGGTGTAACAAAACTGTCAACCGGTGCTGCAGACTGTATTCCCTTACAGAAGGAAATAAGCCCCTCCGGTGTATTAAGCTCTACCGCCTGAATTATATCATGTCTGCTTTCCGTACTGTCAGGTATAACCTTAAACCCTAATCTTTCATATGCATTTGCTGCAAATATCGCCCCCTTTAAAGCTCCTGCAACTACAGTAGGAGCAAGGAAAAGTCCCTGATAGAAAGACTGGTTTACACCAAGCGTAGCTCCAACTTCTTTTCCTAAGCCAGGTGATGAAAGTCTGAATGCTGCCTGCTCTATACATTCCTTAGTTCCGGCAATATATCCGCCGCATGGCGCAAGTCCGCCTCCCGGATTCTTAATAAGAGATCCAACTATCATATCAGCTCCGACTTCCGACGGCTCTGTAAGCTCTACAAATTCACCATAACAGTTATCTACCATGCATATTACTTCCGGTTTGATATTTTTAATAAATGCAATCAGCTCTCCAATCCTTTTAACAGATAATGTAGGTCTTTGTGCGTATCCCTTTGAACGCTGTATTGTTACAAGCTTAGTCTTTTCATTAATTGCTTTTTTAATATTATCATAATCAAAGCTTCCATCTTCAAGCAGGTCAACCTGTCTGTATGTAATTCCATACTCAGCTAAGCTTCCCTTTGAAGGTCTGATTCCAATAATCTCATCCATTGTATCATATGGCTTGCCAACAGGTGATAACAACTCATCTCCCGGTCTTAAATTAGATGATAATGCTACATTGAGGGCATGTGTTCCGCACATAATCTGTGGTCTTACAAGCGCTGCCTCTGTGTGGAAAAGGTCTGCATATACCTGTTCTAATGTATCTCTTCCCTCATCATTATAACCATAGCCTGTTGTTCCTGACAGATGCATCTCTGCCACTTTGTTTTTCTGCATCGCTTTTATAACCTTTAACTGGTTATACTCAGCATTTTCATCAATTTTGTCAAATCTTTCCTTAAGTCCCTTTATGATATTTTCTGAAAATTCATATACTTCCTTTGAAATTCCCATATCACAATACATTTTTTCCATCTCTGTAATCATTTTAATCTCCATCCTTAAGGCATTATTAAAACATATAATGCCTATATTTTCGTTTTCTAATCTAATTCTGATATTACTCTACATACCACTCTGGCTCTGATAAGCAATGCCATGTCTGTCTAATATATCAAGCATGGCTTCAAGCATCTTTTCTTTAGAATTACTATAATCCTGATAGTTCATCCAGCACACATCAGATTCTCTTCTAAACCATGTAAGCTGTCTTTTTGCAAAATGTCTTGTATCTCTTTTTATTACATATTCAGCCATCTCCTCATCATATGCACCATCAAGATAATCAAATATTTCTTTATATCCTATTCCCTGCATAGATACAAGTTCTTTATTATAACCTTTTTGCCTTAAGCTTTCAACTTCCCTGACAAGTCCTGCCTCAAACATCTTATCTACCCTTGTATCAATTCTTTTATAAAGTATATCCCTGTCATTATTAAGCACAAAATATACAAAGTTATATGGCGAAACCTTTTCCTGCTGTTCTTTATTATGCTCTGATATCTTTTTCCCGGTCTCATGGAAATATTCCAAAGCCCTTATAATACGCTTGACATTATTAGGATGTATCTTATCTGCCGCTTCTTTATCTACTTCCTTAAGCATCTGATGAAGATACAGTCCGCCTTTTTCATCGGCCAGTTTACCAAGCTTTTTTCTATATTCATTAATCTGTTCATTTCCAGAGTGACAGCAATCCTTATCTTCCTGTAACAGGACAGACGTATCAGCAGCTACTGTCTTTTCACCAGAATCTTTTTTTGTATCCGTAAAATCAATATCATATAAAAGTGCCTGTATATAGAATCCTGTTCCTCCAACTACTATAGGTACTTTGCCCCTGCTATATATATCCTGCAGCGCTGCCTTAGCCATCTTCTGAAACACTACAACATTAAATTCTTCATCCGGTTCGAGCTCATCCACAAGAAAATGCCTTACTCCATCCATTTCCTCTCTGGTAATCTTAGCCGTTCCGATATCCATATATTTATATATCTGCATTGAGTCTGCGCTTATTATCTCACCATTAATACGTTTAGCAAGATTTATTGACAATTCCGTCTTTCCAACCGCCGTTGGTCCTGTAAGAATTACAAGCGGCTTCTTTTCATTCTGATTCATATATCAATCCTCATTTTATCACACTATTCTTTTAAATTTTCTTTCTATCTCATATTTTGTCATCATAATAAGTGTCGGTCTGCCATGAGGACAGTTATATGGATTATCAGCCTCCATAAGCTCATGCATAAGTTCTTCAGCTTCCTGCATTGATAATCTGTTATTTCCTTTAACTGCTGCCTTACATGACATGGTCGCAATTCTTTCCGTTATAATCTGTGCCGTTGCCTTGCTGCCATCCTCTACAAGTCCATCAAGCATATCAATAAGAAGCTGTTTATAATCCATCTTAGGAAGATTAGAAGGGATACCGGTAACCTTGTATTCATTCCCACCAAAGCTTTCTATCTCATATCCCAGATTTTTAAATATGTCAATATTTTCCTTAAGCACCTGCTCCTCACGCATATTAACACTTAAAATCACCGGCGGCATAATCATCTGGCTGTCCATCTGACTGCTTTCAAGCCTTTTCATAAAACGTTCATATAACACCTTTTCATGTGCAGCATGCTGGTCCATCATATAAAACTTATCTTCAAATTCTATAAGCCAGTATGTATCAAATAACTGTCCGATAATCTTATACTTAACTGTGTTAGACTTGTCTAACAGCTTATCCTCAAACATTGACATCTGATGTGCCTGTAACTTATCCTGCTCTTTGGCATATTCTAGTGTTTTCTTATCCTCCTGTGCCATAAGCTCTGAACGCTTCTTTTCAAATGGCTCAGGCAGACGTTCCTGTACATGCTTATTATCCTTTGATGGTACTTCTTCTGACCTTATCTCTGCAGATTGTAAATTATGTGAATCCACATTATCTGTCACTGTATTTTTTATACCACAGCCATATTCTTTTTTACTTTCTTTTAATATGGATATATTATCAGAAGCCGGCTTATCCTTAAATGAATAATTATAATGACTCTGTGGGGTATATGCAGAAGCTTCCAGAGGCTTTAATGACGGTGCTTTATATTCCCTGCCATATTCCTTATTATGTCTTTCAATATAGCCGTCCCGCCTGCCTTCAATCCCCCGTTCTGTCCTTACGGAGGCTGATTCATTTACATGCACCTCAGGTATAAGTTCCCTTTTATCCAGTGCAGCCTTTATTGTATCCAATACGAAATTATATACAAATTCATTTTTTGAAAACCTAAGCTCCATCTTGGTCGGATGTACATTTACATCCAGTATTTCCTGATTAATTGCAAAATGCAGTGCTGTAAATGGATAATTATGTGGCATTATATGACCTTTATATGCCTCTTCAACAGCCTTAGTAATAATTCCACTTTTAATATATCTTCCATTTATATAATAATTCTCATATGCCCTGTTTCCCCTGCACACAAGCGGCTTTCCTATATAACCCGTAATCTCAACATCCTGCGTCTTCGCATTGACCTCTATAAGATTTTTAGTTATATCCCTGCCGTATACGCTATATATAATATCCTTAAGATTCATATTACCTGATGTATGAAGTCTGTTCTGATTATTATTGATAAATCTAAAAGAAACATCCGGGTGTGAAAGTGACAGATGCTCAAGTAAAGAATTAATATATCCTGCCTCTGTAGCCGCCGTCTTTAGAAATTTTCTTCTTACTGGTGTATTAAAGAACAGATTTCTTATAATAAATGTTGTGCCATCTGGTACTCCTGCTTCTTCTATACTCTTTTCTTCTCCACCTTCAATAACATATCTGTACCCTGTAAAATTATCTGCCGTCTTGGTTATAAGTTCGACCTGTGCCACCGCCGCAATGCTTGATAGTGCCTCTCCTCTAAAACCCAGTGATTTAACACTCATCAGATCCTCTACAGATGTTATTTTGCTGGTGGAATGTCTTAAAAATGCCAATGGAATATCATCCTTAGCAATTCCTGAACCATTATCAGTAACCCTTATAAATGATATTCCACCATCCTTAATCTCAACTGTTACAGCACTAGCCTTTGCATCTATTGCATTTTCAACAAGCTCTTTTACAACAGAAGACGGTCTTTCAATAACCTCTCCTGCCGCAATCTTATCTATAGTATTCTGATCAAGAACCTTAATTGACATAACACTCCTCATTTCTGAGCAACTTTGTTGCGAAGAGGCGAAGAAAAATTCGCACAGGCGATTTTTCTTCTGCCGTCAAAGGCTATTTGTTCTGCTCATAAACAAATAGCCGTGTGAAAAATCGGCACATCAGTGTGATTTTTCACACTATCTCCATTTCTAATTAAATATTAATTGCTGTCATTAACACTCCATCTGTTTTTTGCTTTACTCTGTAATCTGTATAACGTATTAAGGGCATCTATCGGTGTCATATTTCCAATGTCAATATTCTTTATTTCTTCAATAATATCATCATTACCAACAGTATCAAAAAGTGATATTTGCTTTACTTCAAGTTCATCCACCTTTTTATACTCTTCATTCATCTTTTCTTTTTTCTTAGAGTACTGTGCTATATCCTTGGCCTTTTGTGAAATATCAGCATCACTTAATTCAGCAACAAGCTTCTTAGCCCTTTCGATAACAGTCTCAGGTACTCCTGCCAGCTTTGCAACCTGTATGCCATAGCTCTTATCAGCACCGCCCTTTACAATCTTTCTAAGAAATACTATATCATCTCCTCTTTCTTTGACTGCGATACAGTAATTATTGACACCGTCAAGAGTTCCTTCAAGTTCTGTAAGTTCATGGTAATGTGTTGCAAATAAAGTCTTAGCACCTAAAACTTTAGGATTGGATATATACTCAACTACAGCCCATGCGATACTAAGTCCGTCAAATGTACTTGTACCCCTGCCTATCTCATCAAGAATCAAAAGACTGTTGGCAGTTGCATTTCTTAAAATATTAGCCACCTCGGTCATCTCAACCATAAACGTT
Source organism: uncultured Eubacterium sp. (assembly GCA_900545725.1). Classification (GTDB taxonomy): domain Bacteria; phylum Bacillota; class Clostridia; order Lachnospirales; family Lachnospiraceae; genus Lachnospira. The sequence goes on along the minus strand of URAI01000035.1, from coordinate 13,292 downwards.
GACTGTCCTGATGCAAGGTCATCTGATGCACCCACCCTTGTAAAAATCCTGTCAACTATTCCAATGTCCGCTGATAATGCAGGAACAAATGAACCAACCTGTGCCATTAATACAATAAGTGCTGTCTGTCTCATATATGTTGACTTACCTGCCATGTTAGGACCTGTAATTATTGACACTCTGTTGGCTACGTTATCAAGATATGTATCATTGGCAACAAACATATCGTTATTAATCATCTTTTCAACAACAGGATGCCTGCCACCTTTAATATCAATAATACCTTTTTCATTAATTGATGGTCTTACATAGCCATTCTGCTGCGCAACCACAGATAATGCCGCAAATACATCAATCATTGCAATAGACTTGGCTGTATTTCTTATTCTGAGCACCTCTGCCGCTATAGTCTCCCTTACCTGTGCAAATAAGTCATATTCCAGAGAATACAGCTTATCCTCTGCACCTAAGATGACATCTTCAAGCTTCTTTAACTCCTCTGTTGTATATCTTTCAGCATTGGTAAGTGTCTGTTTTCTTACCCAGTTATCAGGGACAAGATTTTTAAATGAATTAGTAACCTCAAGGTAGTATCCAAACACTTTATTAAACTTAATCTTAAGATTCTTAATCCCTGTATTTTCCTTTTCTCTTTCCTCTAACTGCGCAAGCCACTCTTTTCCTTCTGTCTTGGCTTTTCTTAACCTGTCAGCTTCCTCAGAATAACCCTCTTTAATAATTCCGCCATCACGCATTGCAATCGGAGGGTCATCTACTATGGCACTGTCAATCAGGTGATACAGATCCTGTAAATCATCCATTTTTTCAAATGCTTCTTTAAAAAGATTACTCTTAAATGTACCGATTATATTTTTAATATATGGAATCATCTCAAGTGAATTTCTAAATGCAATCAAATCTCTTGGATTGGCTGATTTACAGCTTATCTTAGTCATAAGACGTTCAAGATCATATATCGGATTCAGATATTCACGTATTTCTTCCCTGTCAATTGAATTATTATTAAGTTCTTCGATTACATCAAGACGTCCCTCAATCGTTTCCTTATTGATAAGTGGCTGTTCAATCATAGAACGCATCGTTCTTGCGCCCATAGCCGTCTTAGTCTTATCTAACACCCATAAAAGCGAGCCTCTCTTTTGTTTTTCCCTTAATGTCTCAACAAGCTCAAGATTTCTTCTTGAAGAACTGTCTATAAGCATATATTTTCCCGTAGTATAAGGAGAAATTGAGGTAATATGCATAAGGTCGTTTTTCTGTGTTTCATACAGATATATAAGCACTGCACCTGCTGCAATTATACCTGTTGAATAATCCTTAAGTCCCAGACCATCAAGGGTTGTCAGCTTAAAATGTGACATCAGTTTATTAATACAGGTATCCTCATCAAAATACCAGCTATCAAGCGTAGATACTGATATTCCCAGCTTCTCTGCCACAAATGAAATATCAATTCCACTCATATTGAAATATTCATTTGTAATAATCTCAGCAGGAACAAATTTATTAATCTCATCTATAAGCTCACTGCCATTTTCAAGCTCTGTAACAAAATAATCCCCTGTCGTATAATCTATAAATGATACTCCAATCTTATCACCAAGATACACAATACCACACAAATAATTATTCTTAGTCTCATCTAACGACTGTGAGTTTAGATTTGTAGACGGCGTAACGACCTTGATTACTTCTCTTTTAACTATTCCCTTTGCTTTCTTAGGGTCTTCCATCTGTTCACATATCGCAACCTTGTGTCCATTTGAAACCAGCCTTGTTATATAATTCTCCGCTGCATGAAATGGAATACCACACATCGGTGCCCTCTCTTCCTGTCCACAGTCTTTGCCTGTAAGAGTAAGTTCAAGCTCCTTTGATACTGTTTTGGCATCATCAAAAAACATTTCATAAAAATCACCAAGCCTGTAAAACAATATGCAATCTTTATATTCTTCTTTAGTCTGTAAATAATGCTGCATCATTGGTGAAAATCCAGCCATTTTAATCCTCCGTCCTGATTTATTAAGCACTATACCATTAATATTGAATTAATAGTATAGATTTATTGTTGTATTAAAATTCATGCTCCGATATAATTATAACTTTATTTATGAAAATACAAGCCGCATCATTTATTTCCGGTTGTATACAAAACACTGCAATTATTGCTTTGTCTTTGTATGCAATCTACTGCAATTATCAATTTATCTTCATATACAATCCACCGCAATTATGCTTTGTCTTTGTATGCAATCTACTACAATTATCAATTTATCTTCGTATACAAACCGCTGCAAGTATCGCTTTGTCTTTGTAAATAAACTGCCACAATTATCACTTACCTTTATAGTAAAATAATACGGCTTAATTCATAAATTTTTATATAAAATACCAATTCCTGTTTTTATAACATTGTACCCATATAATAGAAGCCCTTACACTCATCAAGACTTACATTTACAATGCTTCCAACAAGCTCTTTATCTCCCGGAAAATGTACAAGCATATTATTAGTAAGTCTTCCCGTAACAAGGCTTGAATCATGGTCATTAACAGACTCTACAAGTGCTTTTTGCACAGTTCCTGTATATCTTGCACTTATTGAATGTGATACCTCATTGACAGTATCTAAAAGTCTGTTAAATCTTTCCTTTACAACAGCCTCGTCAATCTGGTCTTCCATCCTGGCAGCAGGAGTTCCGGTTCTCTTTGAATATATAAATGTATATGCACTGTCATACTGTGCCTTTCTTACCACATCAAGTGTATCTTCAAAGTCTTCCTCTGTTTCGCCCGGAAATCCAACAATAATATCAGTTGTAAGTGATACATCTGGCATCTTATCCCTTATTCGGTCTACTAATGCAAGATACTGCTCTTTAGTATAATTACGGTTCATCTTCTTAAGAAGCCTGCTGCTTCCTGACTGAAGCGGAAGATGTACATGGTTACATATCTTTTTTGATTTACTCATTACATCTATCAGGTCATCTGACAGATCCTTAGGATGAGGTGTCATAAATCTTATTCTTTCAAGTCCATCTATCTTTTCAACCATCTGTAACAGCTCGGCAAATGTCACTTTCTTATCAAGTGTCTTGCCATAAGAATTAACATTCTGTCCAAGAAGCATTACTTCTTTAACACCGTCCTTAACAAGTCTTTCTATCTCGCATACTATCTCCTCAGGTGTTCTGCTCTTTTCCCTTCCCCTTACATATGGAACAATGCAATATGTACAGAAATTATTACAGCCGTACATTATATTAACACCTGACTTAAACGGATACTTTCTCTCCGTTGGAAGTTCTTCAACAACATCTTTAGTTTCTTCCCATATATCAATTATCTGTCCTTGTGAATTCCACCTGCTAAATAATAATTCAGCTAACTTGAATACATTAAATGTTCCAAATACTATATCAACAAATCTATAAGATGTCTTAATCTTTTCTACAACCTCCGGCTCCTGCATCATACAACCGCAAAGAGCAATTATCATATGTGGATGTTTTTTCTTTATTCCATTAAGATGTCCTAATCTTCCATAAACTCTTAAATTAGCATTTTCCCTTACTGTACATGTATTATATAATACAAAATCTGCATCCTCTGACTCTGTAGGCTCATATCCTATCTCCATAAGTATACCTAAAAGCTTTTCTGAATCCCTGGCATTCATCTGGCAGCCGAATGTATTTACACAACACTTCAACGGACGTCCCAATTCCTCACTTACTTTTTTAACATATTCCTTACACTTTTCTATATAATAAAGCTGTCTTTCTAATGCATTTTCCGGTATTAAATCTTTAATATCTTTATTATCGCTCATATTTATTATATCTCCGTTTCTGACATTTCTTACTAATATTTACTTTCTGCCTAATAACTCAACTTAAAATTGTACTGAAATGGTCAGTATATGTCAAGAAAATATAAATGTGAATTTTATCATTTTTTTCATATTCACCTATTTTATTTTGAAGTGCCTCATTGTCACCATTTGCCTTTTTTAATTCAGCAATCTTACTGTTTGCAGTTTCAAGCTCCTTAGTTTTAGCATCAAAATCTGTCTTGGACACTGCATGTTTAGGAAATGCTTTTTGTACGGTATTCATAACTGCTTCAACATTAAGCTTTCCATCTTTAATTTCTGCTTTTTCAAGAATTGCCTTTAACCATTCCATCTAACTATCCTCCATATCTTATTTCCGTTCTTTACCACCTGCGAAAAAAACATAAAAAAACACCATATCACTTAATTGTGACTGGTGGCTTTTATCCTATTAATTTTTAACAGCTATTTTCCATTGCTTTCATTCTTATTTTCTACTAAATCCACAAAACCTAACAATTTGAAATATTCTTTCATCTCGTCATTATCTAACTCATCATCTGTAGCTTCCCCCCATTCTTTCATATTTTCCTTAACGTACTTAAATGCCGTTTCTCTTGCATATTCCCATTCATCCTCTTTTAATTTAAGTTTTGAATCGTGCTTAATATATTCCAATGAACCACCCGGATCTGATGTATAAAGACCTTTTTTATAGCACGTAACTGGATTATGAAAAAGGTCTATTTTCTTCTATACATATATCTGACTATTTTTTCTCTTAACCATACATAAAATATCTAATGCAGCCACTAAACTATCCTTTGCATTATTCATATTCTCCTGTATTTCCCACAAGCACCCCACTCTCCATAACAAGCACATCAGGCTTTAAATCATAATTCTCTGTTTCTATCTCATCCACAACCTGAAAATCAAAACAGACTGCTGCTTTATATATATCAGGATATTTTTCAAGATATTTATCATAAAAACCGCCGCCATATCCGGCTCTGTTAAGCTTCTTATCAAATGCAACCCCTGGCATTATCATAAGTCCTTCGCTTACATCTTCTGTATACTGTGTAACCGGCTCTAAGATTCCATACGCTCCCGGCTTTAAATCATCAAGAGAATTAATCCTATGAAACTTCATCTCTTTCCCATACACCTTAGGCACATACACATTTTTACCATCTGCAAGACATACATTTATCAGTTCTTTTGTCACGACCTCCTGATTATAATTTACATATGTTAAAATATTAACACTGTTTTTATATTGTGAAAGTCCATAAATTCTATTTATAACATTTTTACTTCTTTCTATAACTTCACTTTCACTTAATGTCTTTTTTATCTCCTTAACATATTTTCTTGCCTGCTTCTTATCCATATCTTCCTCATTTTCCGGCGTATTTTTTTATGACAGTTATAGCGCAAATACATATTTTTTAATTGCCATTTTTTAATGCTTCATTCATCTGAGCTTCTGCCTGAGCTTGCATCTTTGCCTCATGTCTTTCCTTCACACTTATAATCGAGCCATCGGGATTTTGTATCTTTATTGAATCAAGCTGTCCTCTGAGATTCTTTCTGAATGCTGCAATATATTCAGCTCTCAATTTCTGTTGTTCTGCTGCTTCAGCCGAAGTAAGCCCCTCCGCCTTAGACTTTCTATATAATTCATTAATTCTTTCAATTGTCTTATCCGTAACCACACTAATCTCCATTCCGCAGGCATTTTAATGCCGGAGGAACCGCGAGCCAAATGTCAGATTTGGCTCTGCGATAAAGGCTGTTTGTGACGCCTGCGGCACAAACAGCCGTGTGAAAAAATAAGCTATCGAGCTTATTTTTCACACTAATCTCCATTCCGTAAGTAATTTTATTGCTATATCCATTTCTTAATTTGTAAATATTATAAGGTCATCAAAGTATTCTATGCATCCTTTATATTTACCTTTAGTAGAAAATATTGGATTATCCATATCGGGATATACAAATACATCTATATAATATGTGTTCTTCTTAAGCAGCTTCCTGTCAGTCTTTCTCTGCGTAACAATCAGGTCTCCCAGAATATATTCAACTCTTACTTTAGAATCCAGCACCAGTTCAATCTTTTGTGTATTAAGATTGATAATCTCCGTTGCCTCTTCTGATGACCTGACCACACAAGGTATATCATCTAATATATATGTATGGCTAAGATCAGATACCTTTAAAATATCACTGTTTAATCTTACCTTTTTTATTTTATTTTCATAATCATATATAATAACCTCTTCAATGCGCTTCTTAACATCAACTCTTGAATATACAAGCTCACTGCCATACTGTATCATATATGGAAATGTCGCATTTTCGTCACATTTGTCAAGAACATCTATATATACATTTTCCTGATTAAGTTTTAAATCTGATATAAACTGTTTTACATTTATAAGCCCTATCAGTTCCTCGTACTGATTATCAAAATGTTGTTCCTTTTTAACCTCTTCCTCAAGAACTGCACTTCCAAGCTTAATTGCACATATATTGCCATGTAAAGGGATTATCTTATCAATACCCGAAACAGCAATCTGACAGTCCTTAATCTGCATCTGCTCATCAGCTTCGATACTATACAGCCACATCTCATGTTCACCAAGTCCCCTGCTTATAAGTGCCGGTCCAAAGCCTGCCGGATTATTATACCTGACCATCTCAAATATAACAAAATTCTCATCCAGCACAAATATTTTAAATGCAAGCTCTGTCTGAAGACTGGCCAGTGAAACATCCACAGTCTTAATTATCATCGCATCATTACTGTCTATATTATATTTATAAAATATAATCTGGATATTATTATCATCAATATACTGTGCTGATGTAAATACAATATAATCATGTTCATATGATGCATATGTAATCTCGGCCATATTATATTTTCTAATTTCTGGAAGTATCTCGAATCTTTCATTAGTTACAGCATTAAGTATATACATCTTCTTACCACTATAACTTTCGAGCTGATAGGAATCTTCAACTGTCTGCAGCATAACCTCTCTATTGATAGGCGAATATATTCCATCCTCAATATTCTTAACAAGCTTTATATCCATTAAGTCCTCCTTAAGCTTTGTGCATGTATCTTGTTTTATGCCACGACTATACTACAACCATTTCATAAGATCGAAATCCTGCGATTTATGATTTAAAAATAATGTTCCTGTATCTTTTCCAGCTATTACTGATACAATATTTTCTACATTATTGCCATTTGTAATTACCATATCCGCACCTGATGCTGTTGCTATCTTGGCTGCCGCTATCTTAGCCGCCATGCCGCCCGTTCCAACACCACTTCCTGAACTTGCTTTACCCATATTTTCAAGCTTCTCATCTATATTATCAACCTGACTTATAAATCTTGCCTCAGGATTCTTATTAGGATCATCTGTATACATTCCATCTATATCTGACAACAGAATAAGTAAATCGGCTTCAAGAATTGATGCAACTATTGCTGACAATCTGTCATTATCCCCGAATGTCTGTACCTGTTCAATCTCATATGTAGATACAGAATCATTCTCATTAACTATAGGAACGACACCCAGCTGCAACAACTCGTTAAATGTATTCTCTACATTCTTGCGGCTTACATCATTAAGAACAGTATTCTTAGTTAATAAAACCTGTGCTGCTATTGTGCTATATTCTGCAAATATCTTCTGGTATACCATCATAAGCTTTGCCTGTCCTATAGCTGCACACGCCTGTTTTACCGGAAGACCATCCGGTCTGTTATGCAATCCTATCGTACTCTTCCCCACTGCAATGGCTCCTGATGATACAAGTATTACCTCTTTTCCGGAATTCTTGATATCTACAAGAATCCTTACCAGTTTTTCTATCTTCATAAGGTTAAGTTTCTCTGTATTCTCATGCATAAGAGATGATGAACCAATCTTAATTACTATTCTTTTCTTATCCTTTAATAATTCCCTGATAGTACTCATTTCAGCCTCCACATATTAGCATTTTTAAATCTGTTATATCACACCGTATTACTGACTTACATTTCCCATATAAATAATTATTTTACACTATATATAATAATTTGTCACGCAGTAATAAACCTGCACAGTAATTTCGTATGAACCTGCACAATGATTTTGCTTTAACTCTTCACGCCTTTCAATGTATTTTAGCAGTATATTTTCTATATTCCAAACTTTTCTCTACGTTCTTTTGGATTCTTTTCAATACATTTTAACAATATACTTTCTATATTCCTGCACTTATCTTTTGTGCTATTTTTTCTGCAACTTTAATTCCATCAACCGCTGCCGAAGTTATTCCTCCTGCATATCCTGCCCCCTCCCCACAAGGAAATACTCCGCTTATATCTGACTCCAGCAGTTCATTTCTTACAATCCTTACAGGACTTGAAGTACGGCTCTCCACTCCTGAAAATACAGCGTCTTCCATATCAAAGCCTTTTATTTTGTGGTCAAAGCCTGCCATTGCTTCCTTTATTGCCTCACACAGCTTAACTCCAAGCACATTATTCATATTGCCAAATGTATATTTACCCTTTATCTGTGGCACAACCTTTCCAAAACCTGTTGACACTCTGTTAAGCTTAAAGTCAGAAACAAGCTGTACAGGAATATTTCCCTGTCCTTCCCTGTATGCATGCTTCTCCAGCCTACGCTGATATTCAACACCTGCAAGCACACCCTCTCCAAAATCGTTGGGAGTAACCGTCACTATAATTGCACTATTGGCATTTTTACCATCTCTGCCTGAATAACTCATGCCATTTACAGCAGTCATGCCATTTTCTGAAGAAGCGTTGACAACATATCCCCCCGGACACATACAGAATGAATATACTCCTCTTCCTGACTGTGTCTGATATGTCACTTTATAATCAGCTGCAGGAAGCCTGTACGGTGCGCCCATATATGCATTATAGTTAATAAATTCCTGCGGATGCTCAAGTCTCATTCCCACTGCAAAAGATTTTGCCTGCATGTTAAAGCCTCTGTCCTTAAGCATATAAAATGTATCTCTCGCACTGTGTCCTATTGATAAGCACACGTTCTTGCAAGGTCTTGTTATAACTCTTCCCGTTTTTGTATTTTTAATGACAACATTAGTAATCTTACCGTTATCAACTGTTATGTCATCAAGACGGCTGTTAAATACTACCTCTCCGCCAAGTCTTATTATCTCTTCCCGCATATTTTTTACTATAACTGCCAGTACATCCGTACCTATATGCGGCTTGTTAATATACATAATAGAGCCATCTGCTCCGTATTCAACAAATGTTCTTAAGACCTCCCTTATCCTTCCTGTCGGGTCTTTAATTACAGTATTAAGTTTACCATCTGAAAATGTACCTGCACCGCCTTCACCAAACTGTACATTCGACTCAGTATCAAGTACCCCGCCATTCCAGAATATATCTACTGTCTTTTTTCTGTCTGCGATACTCTGACCTCTTTCATATACGACTGGTCTAAGCCCCGCCCTGGCAAGCTTTAATGCCGCAAACATTCCCGCCGGACCAAATCCAATAACTACAGGTCTGTCTTCCTCTTTTATATCTTTTTGAATCTTTGTTACAGGAAATTCGTACCTTATATCCTTAACTTTAACAATATTTTTATTCTTAGCTCTTTTTATAATAATATCTTCGGATATTTTTCTTTGTCTATTATTTAACGTACTTTTTTCTGATGCAGATATCCTCTCGGATATTTTACCATCTGACATTGAACCATCTTTATGTTTATTTTTATCAGCAACGTATACATCTGTTATGTCTACACTGTACACAGCATATATATCCGGCTTATGCCTTGAATCTATGGATTTTTTAAAAATTGCATATTCACAGATTTCATTTTTGGCAAGCCTTAACGCCTTATGTACTGCCCTGTCAAGTTCATGGTCTGAATGATTATATTTTAACTTTATCTGATTAACTCTTAACATCCTGTAAATGCCTTTCTCTTAATTTATAATTTTACAAAGTAACATTCTTCTTAACTGTGCAGGCTGCACTTTCTCCTGCCACATAACCGCTGCTCCATGCCCATTGAAGATTATATCCGCCACACATGCCATCAACGTCCGTCACCTCTCCCGCAAAATACAGTCCCGGCACAAGCTTTGACTGCATTGTCTTTGCATCAATCTCATTAAGGTTAATTCCCCCCTGGCACACCTGTGCATTGGCATAATCCTTATATCCTGTAATATGTATACTAAATTGTTTAAATGCTTTCAACAGCTTTTCAATATTCATATAGTTTATTGAATTCATTTTATCATTATTATTTATTTCACAATACTTGGCAACGGCACATACAAGTTTTCTATTGAGAAGTCCTGCAAAGAACTGTTCAATAGTCTTGTCATTATCATATTCAAGGCGCTTTTTTGTCATTTCATATAAATTCTTAATATCATAATCTGGAAGCATATCTATCCTTGCTGTAACACTACCATCATTATATATCTTTTCTACTGCATATCTGCTTACCTGAAATACCGGTATTCCCGATATTCCATAATCTGTATACTGTATTTCTCCCATATCAGATGCAATAACATTACCATCGCTTATTATATCCACTTTACCGGTACTTCTTACACCTGCCATAATCTTACATAAATTACTATCTGATATTAGCTGTACAAGTGCAGGAAGTGGTGTCTTTATGGTATGTCCAAGCATCCTCGCATAATCATATCCCGAACCATCAGAACCCGTCTTAGGCGATGCCATTGACCCTGTCGCAAGAATAACTGTTGCTGCTTTAATTGTAATCTTCTGCTCCTCTGTTATATCATCATGTATAATTTCCTGTATTCCTTTTATTACAAAATCAGAGCTTTTTTGTTCCTTTTTATGCCCTTTATCTTTTCCATCATGCCCATGAAATGATATATTTACTGACATTTCTTTATTCTGACTAATAAAGTCAATTTGTTCCGTGTTAAAATTATATAATACATGTATATTATTTCTGTCAACTTCAAGCCTTAATGCTTCCTGTAAAGAGGCAGCCGTTTCTGAATGAGGATAAATATAGCCATTTTTTGATTTATTATATACTCCTATTTTTTCAAAAAAGCTAAGGACATCACCAACACCATAATGATTCAACACCTCTTTAACAAAGGTTTTATCTTCATTCTGGAATTTATATTCCGACATATCCAGATTAGTATAATTACATTTACCATTTCCTGTCTGTAAAAGCTTACTGCCAAGCCTTGATGTATGCTCAATAATTAATACGCTGATCCCTTTGCCTGCTGCCGTTATCGCCGCCATCATGCCTGCTGCTCCACCACCTATCACCACACAGTCATAGGTAAGGTATTTATTTTTTTTATTATTGCTCTTATTATTACTCTTATTATTGTTGACTTTATTCTTATTTTTATTATCACTCGTATTATTACCTTTATTCTTACTATTAGTTTTCCTACCTTTATTCTTACTGTTAATTTCTCTGATTTTATAATTACTTTTCAATTACTCATTCTCTTTCTGTTTTATTCTATACTATAGATATTTATTTGTTATAATTACAAAGTAAATATCAATATAAATATTATACATTATGCATTGCTAATTCTCAAGCCGTTGTAATTATCTTCAGCTGCTATATGTCTGTAAGAAATCATATAATTCCTGCTCGCCTTTTATTACAATCCCCTGTTCAAGGTTTTGCTTTATATCCGTCGGAAGCTCTGATACATTTATATCTGCAATATCATATAACTGCCTGTCTTCATTATAATAAACATTAATTCTATAATTTTCTATAATAAGATAAAACTCCTGCATCTGGCTGTTTCCCGTCATACCGGCTCTATCTGTTGCATTTTCTACTGTTTTTTTAATGTTGTCACTATCATTTTCATAATTTTTTGCTGCAACACCTTTTCCATCAGTATTTATATCTTCAATACCTGCATTAATATTATTTTCTGTACCTGTATTATAATTGTTATGTCCCGCATTTATATCTTCATCATAGTTTGTGATATTATTTTTGTCCTTAATATTTTTATAATTTATCCAGATTCCTATAAATATCATAATTATTATACATATTATCACACCTGCCGCAATCCACACCTTAATAGAAGAATTATCCATTTTGTTTTTAATATTTGAGGCTTTATTATATGCCCTGATATTTTTATCATACATCATATTCATACCACTCCTGAATTTATTGACAGCTTTGTTATTAAAAAACATTTTAAAATCTGCACAGTTTTTCATATCTGCCACCGAGATTAAAGCTGACCTTTTATGTATCATTATCTGTCATTTTTACATATTTATACAATTAAAATAAAAAACATGGACACCTGCAAAGATTTTTACTTGCAATTATGAAGTTTTAGAAATACAATATAAAGATATTAGTGTGTAAAACGTATTAATAATATAAAGATTGGAGATTTATAGCATGAATGGCGAAGAACGACGCAAAAATATAATCAATATAATAAATTCCTCTTCCAGACCGTTATCAGGCTCTGAGCTTGCCAGACAGCTTGGCGTAAGCCGTCAGGTTATCGTCAATGATATTGCTCTTATCAGGGCTAATAATGTTGATATCATCTCAACCCACAAGGGCTATATAATTAACACTCCTATACACTGTATGCGTGAATTTAAGGTTAATCATCCGTCAAGCCAGTTTGAAGATGAGATGAATACTATAATTGATGCCGGTGGAAAGATTCTCGATATTTCAATTAATCATCCGGTATATGGAAGAATAACCGCGCAACTTGAAATATACTCAAGAAATGACATTTTAAAATTTAAGAAAAAAATGCAGACTGATAACGCTGAACCTCTATGCAGGATAACCTCTGGTATCCACTACCATACCGTAATCGCTTATTCTGAACAGATTCTTGATGATGTAGAAACCGCACTGTCTGAACACGGCTACCTTATACAATAACAAAAGCCGCACATCTGTATAATTATCATAACAGGCTAGTGTACAATATGTAAAATTTGCGCAGGAGATTTTTCATACTTTTCCTCATTTCTGATCTGATCTTCACAGATTTTACCGACATCTGTCATCGTCGCCTGTAATTTTTCATCTTCAATCGGCTTCAGAAGATATGCGAATGCCCCCAGATCACATGCCTTCTTCGCATATTCAAAATCCCTGTATGCACTTAATACCACGAACTGACACTCCGGGTTCTCTTTCTTGATTTCTTCCATTACCATAAGTCCGGAAATCTGTTTCATCCTGATGTCTGTCAGCACTACGTGTGGTTTTTTTTCGCGTATTACCTTTAACGCCTGCTCTCCGCTCTGCGCAAAACCAACCACCTCATATCCCATACCGTTCCAGTCATACGTCTTTACCAG
>URAI01000034.1 GCA_900545725.1 uncultured Eubacterium sp. | reverse complement strand
CTGTCGTTCAAGAAGCGTCCCTCGCTTTCAGCTCGGTCAATCACAATTTATTTTATATCAGCTTTCCATATCTCATCATTATACTGACGGATTGTTCTGTCTGATGAAAAATATCCAGCCATTGCAATATTAACAAGCATTTTTTCAGCCCATGACTTATGGTTGGCATAATCAGCAAATACCTGCTCCTTTACTGATATATATTCCTTCAAATCAAGAAGAGTCATAAACCAGTCTTTATTTACAAGCTCATTATACAACCTGTTAAGATTTTCACTATTGCCGGCTTCAAGCATTTTATCTGATATAATAAAGTCTACACATTTTTTAATAGTTTCATCGGAATTGTAATAATCTCTTGATACATAATCCGCATTGCTGTAATGCTTAATAACCTCATCACTTGATGCACCAAATGTATATATATTATCATCTCCTACAAGCTGTGCTATCTCTACATTGGCACCATCCATAGTTCCCAATGTAACAGCTCCGTTTAACATAAACTTCATATTTCCTGTTCCACTGGCTTCCTTAGAAGCTAATGATATCTGTTCTGAAATATCACAGGCAGGTATTAACTTTTCTGCCATTGTTACGTTATAATTTTCCACCATTACAACTTTAAGATATGGACTTACCTCTTCATCATTATTAATTATATCGCTTAAACATAATATAAGATGAATAATATCCTTTGCTATAGTATATGCCTTAGCAGCCTTTGCACCAAAAATAACTGTTATCGGTGTCTTAGGTTTATTTCCCGCTTTAATATCAAAATATTTATAAATGACATATAAAGCATTCATCTGCTGTCTTTTATACTCATGCAGTCTTTTTACCTGAATATCAAAGATTGATGTATCATCAATGTCAATGTTCTGAGTTCTCTTAAGGTATTCCTTTAACGCTGTTTTGTTATGCTTCTTAATCTCAAGAAGTCTGTTAAGCACATTTTCATCATTTTTATATTTTAACAAATCCTCAAGACGTGTTGCATCCTTTTGGTAATCAGTTCCTATAAGCTCTTCAATATAGTGTGTAAGCTCATGGTTACAATGCATAAGCCATCTTCTGAAAGTAATTCCATTTGTCTTATTATTAAACTTTTCAGGATATATCTTATAGAAATTATTAAGCTCGCTTTCCTTTAATATATCTGTGTGCAGTTTGGCAACACCGTTTATGCTATATCCATAATGAATATCGATATGAGCCATATGGACACGGTTTTCGTCGTCTATTATATATACAGAACTGTCATTATACTTTTGTCTTACAAGATTATCAAGTTCTCTTATAATAGGCATCAACTGTGGAACTACCTGCTCAAGATAACTTACAGGCCATGTTTCAAGAGCTTCTGCAAGTATAGTATGATTAGTATATGCACATGTTCTTGATACAACCTTAATCGCTTCCTCCATAGTCATAGCTCCATCCTTATCACCTATGCTCTCTTCCATAAGAAGTCTTATAAGCTCTGGAATTATCATTGTAGGATGTGTATCATTAATCTGGATTGCAGCAAATCTGTCAAGCTCTCTTAATGAAGTACCAGCCTTAACACATTTCTTTTTACATTCACTAAGAATTAATCTTGCCGCATTACTTACCATAAAATACTGCTGATATATTCTTAATAATCTGCCCTTATCATCACTGTCATCAGGATATAAGAATAGTGTAAGGTTCTTTTTTATATCTTCCTTGTCAAATTCAATATCTCCCGTTTTTACGATTGACTCATCTACTGTTTCCACATCAAATAAATGTAATTTATTGGTTCTGTTACAAAATCCTGTAACAGCAATATCATACATTCGCGATGTAACTTTACAGCCGCCAAATTCTATCTCATAGGATACATCTGTCTTTTCAAGCCACGTATTATTATCAATCCATGGATTAGCAGTCTCTGTCTGCATATTATCCTTAAATACCTGCTTAAAAAGTCCAAGATGATAATTAAGTCCGATTCCATCCCCATTAAGTCCTATACTTGCCATAGAATCCAGGAAACATGCAGCAAGTCTTCCAAGACCGCCATTTCCAAGTGATGGCTCAACCTCGATTTCCTCTATGTCGGCAATATTTTTCCCATTATCACTAAGCTCTTTTTTAATATCCTCGTATATACCAAGGTTAATCATATTGTTAGATAACAGTTTGCCAATCAAAAATTCTGCCGATACATAATATACTTTTTTACCATCATCTTCAATCTGCTTACCATCTGCCATTTCCTTTACAAGTGTAAGTAATGCTGCATATACCTGTTCATTACTACATTCGCCTATCCCCTTATCATACATCCTTATACATACTTCTTTTAACATAATACCTCCATTCTGCCATACGGCTTCCCATAATTAATACTGTCAATTCTTAAAAATATATTAATATATTTTATAATTAAAAGTATTTATATCTTTAACCCTGATACATCTAATTATATATAAATACTTAATTTAAGCTTGAAATATACTATTAAAAACTTGTACAATACTATTATAAATAAATCTGGCTGGTGTCATAATCAATTTTCACCATACAGCTGACATTATATATCCAACATACAGTTTCTACGGTATTAGAAATGGACGGCCAGGTTAAAATTAATTTTGGAAACGAGGATTAGGATTACTATGAAAGTATCAGATTATGAGAATTACCATGAAATAAAAGAACATTATAATAATACATTTTCGTATAATACATACCCTTGCTGCATACCTTACGATTTTCAATCTGTTCCGTTACACTGGCATAATGAAATGGAACTTATATATATTAAAAAGGGAACTGCCTTAATAACCATAGATATGAATAATTATATATTAGATGCCGGCTGTGTTGCGGTTATTCTTCCGGGTCGTATTCATGGGATTTTTTCCGATGGAAAATCAGACTATAAGAGTCTTAATCCTGAGTCTGATATTGAATACGAAAATATTATTTTTGATATCAGAATGTTATATCCAAAACAGTCTGATATAATGACTGAACAGTTTTTTGAAAAACTTTGCAATAATTCACTTCCATATGTATGCTGTATAACACCATCTGCATCAGAATATAATACAATTATATCATGTCTTGATGAAGCTGATAATATATGCCGCAGCTTCCCACAATGGTATAATCTTGCCATACGAAGCTGCCTGTACAGGTTCTTTTATATTTACAGCTGCTTATTATCAGAAAATGAAAATAATACTATCACGGCAAAATCCGTAAATACAGAATATATTGAACGTCTCAAACTTATAACCAAATATATAGAGATGCATTATAATGAAGATATCAGCATAAAAAAAATAGCTGGCCTATGTAACATAAGCCAGTCACATTTTATGCGATTTTTTAAGGATAACATCGGAAATTCATTTATAGACTACCTTAATGATTACCGTCTTATTACTGCCTCAAGACTTCTTACAGATTCTGATTCAATGATAACTGATATAGCCATCCAATGCGGTTTTAATAATATATCTTATTTTAACCGCCTTTTTAAAAAGAAATATAATATGTCTCCAGGAAAGTTCAGAAAAACATATTCCTGAACCTTATGCAATATTAATTGTTATTTACATATTCCTCATATAAAGGTGACATGCTTCTTAGACGTTTTGTCACCTTTTTTATCTCCTCAACCACTATATCAATCTCTTCTTTTGTAGTATCCTCTGATATCGACAGTCTTACAGATGTATGTGCATCCTCATCTGTAAGCCCTATGGCAGTAAGAACATGTGACGGATCTAATGAACCGGATGTACACGCTGAACCACTTGAAGCACATATTCCTTTCTGGTCCAGCATAATAAGGAGTGACTCCCCTTCGACAAATTTAATGCAGAAGTTAATATTATTAGGAAGTCTTTTGCTTCTATGTCCATTAAGCTTTACATAATCTATCTCATTTTCAATACGGCTTATAAAATAATCCCTCAGTCTTATCTCATTCTCTGTATTTTTTTGCATATCTTTATGTGCAAGCATGGCTGCTTGTGCCATTCCAACAATTCCCGGAACGTTGTGTGTTCCCGCTCTTCTTGCCCTCTCCTGTGCACCTCCATGGATTAATGCACCAATCTTTACACTGTTTCTGATATAAAGAAAGCCTGCTCCCTTAGGTCCATGAAACTTATGTCCGCTTACACTCATCATATCAATATTGCATTTGTTGACATCAATAGGTATATGTGCAAATGCCTGAACCGCATCCGTATGAAATATTATATTATATTCTCTTGCAATCTGACCAATCTGCATAACTGGCTCAATTGTCCCTATCTCATTATTAGCATACATAATACTTATAAGAATAGTCGTCGGTCTTATTGATTCCTTAAGCTGCTCTATATCTATCATTCCATCACTGTCAACATCAAGATATGTCACTTCAAAACCATTTTTTTCAAGAAACTGGCATGTATGAAGTATTGCATGATGTTCAATCTTAGATGTAATTATATGATTCCCTTTTTCCTTAAGTGCAATAGCTGCAGCTTTAATTGCCCAGTTGTCAGATTCTGAGCCTCCTCCTGTAAAATATATCTCATTTGCTCTTGCACCGATAAGCCCTGCAATACTATCTCTTGCATCTTCAACAGCCGCCTTGGCTTCCTGTGCAAAACCATATACAGCCGATGGATTGGCATAATTTTCCATAAAATACGGCTTCATTTTTTCAAATACCTGTGGTTTTAATGCAGTAGTTGCCGCATTATCCATATATATTATCCTGCTCATCTTACTCTCCATTCCCTGTTATTAAATTAAACAAGGCTATCAAAAATTCACCCTGACGACTTGAATTTATTAAATAATATAATTCATGTTCTTTTGCTGCTGCCATTCTACAAGGTCTGCAAGTGTTATATTATCAACAACCCCATTAATTGCTTCATTAATCTTTTTCCATACAATATAAGTAACACATATATCTTCCCTGCTGCACTCTTCAGCATCATCACCAACACAGCCGACTGGCGCAAGTGTTCCCTCTGTAAGTTTAAGAATCATTCCCACTGTGTATTCTTCCGGCTTCTTCTTTAACAGATATCCGCCCTGTGCACCTCTTATACTCTTTACATAACCCGCTTTATTAAGAATAGAAATTATCTGTTCAAGATACTTATCAGATATTCCCTGTCTCTTTGCAATATCCTTAAGACTTACCGCCTCTCCTGTATTGTGTATTGCAAGATCAAGCATTAATCTTAATGCATATCTTCCCTTTGTTGATATTTTCATATATACTCATCCTTCCTATTTATTCATAATTCTTTTCATACTATTTTAGTAGGATAAGTATATTATATTAGCCATTATATAAAAAATCAAGTGCTTATGCTAAAATAAATAGTATTCGCACTTATTATAATAAGTAGATAACAAAAAAACTGCCATATTAAGTATTATATATACAATATATAGCTTAGTGTAATTTAATACATAATCCTTATATTGCATATTTTCTCTTATTACGGCAGTATCATTAATTATACACATCTGTTTGTTCACAGATATTTTATTATACATTTAATATTAAAATAAGCTTTTAAAATGCTCCTTTAAAATAACTTTTCATATAAGCTTTTATTAATTTTCTCCACATATATATCTTGCTACATGAACACCGCTTGCAGAAGCATGTGAAAGTGAATGTGTAACACCACTACAGTCACCTATTACAAATAAGCCCTTATGTTCAGTTTCAAGATTCTCATCTATAGAAACTTCCATATTATAGAACTTTACTTCAACACCATATAATAATGTGTCATCATTAGCTGTACCTGGTGCTATCTTATCAAGAGCATATATCATCTCAACAATTCCATCAAGTATTCTCTTTGGCATTACAAGGCTTAAATCTCCCGGTGTACACTTTAATGTAGGAGTTACAAAGTTCTCTTCAATACGTGACTTATTACTTCTTCTACCTCTTATTAAATCACCGAATCTTTGTACAATTACACCTCCGCCAAGCATATTTGATAATCTTGCTATACTCTCACCATATCCGTTACTGTCCTTAAACGGTTCACTGAAATGCTTAGATACAAGAAGTGCAAAGTTAGTATTCTGTGTATGCTTTGCCGGATCTTCATAACTGTGACCGTTTACTGTTACTATTCCATTGGTATTTTCATTGACAACAACACCCTTTGGATTCATACAGAATGTTCTTACCAAATCCTCAAAGCCTTTGGTTCTGTATACGATTTTGCTTTCATATAATTCATCCGTAAGATGTGCGAATACTTCCGCCGGCAGTTCTACTCTCACACCAATATCAACACGGTTAGACTTAGTTTCAAGCTTAAGATCCTTACTTACGCCTTCCATCCACTTACTTCCACTTCGTCCTGCTGAGATAATACATTTGTCCGAAACATACCTCTCACCATTGCTATATATCTCATATTCACCATTTTCATTGATACCTACCTTATCAACATGTGAATTGAAATGAAACTCAACCTTATCCTTAAGCTCATCATAGAGGTTGCCAAGTACCACATAGTTGATATCTGTTCCAAGATGTCTTACCGATGCATCTAAAAGGTGGAGTCCGTTCTGTAAACACAGCTTCTTAATATTACTGTTAGCTGTAGAATATAATGCTGTTCCTTCGCCACCGAACTTAAGATTGATACCATCAACATATTTCATAAGGTCAATGGCTCTTTCCTTACCGATATATTCATATAATGTTCCGCCAAACTGGTTAGTTATGTTATACTTTCCATCTGAAAATGCACCGGCTCCGCCGAAACCATTCATAATTCCGCACGTCTTACAGTGTATGCAACTCTTAATCTTGTCACCATCTATAGGACATTTTCTCTTTTCAAGACTATTACCGGACTCAAAAACTGCAAGCTTTAAATCACTGTTAAGCTTAGTCAGCTCATATGCAGAAAATATACCACCGGGACCAGCTCCAATTATTATCACATCATATTTCATATATTAATCTCCGTTCAATTATATTATTTTTTACATTTATCAAGCAGACTTCTATATCCATCACTTCCGATTACAACCTTGCTTTGTATCTTATCATCGTATATAACCATGAATAACAATACTCTGAACCCGATATTCCTGCCTCCCTCATCGTGTACATAATCCATCGGATTTACTGATTCATTATATACAAAACGCTCTGTATTATATGTGTCATCATTAAGTGAAACAACTACTCTGTTATCACCTGCCGGATGTGCCATTGCATCAATGACATAAATATTTCCCTGTACTTTATTTTTTATATTTCTTTGTATTATCTTTCTTACGACTTCATTAATAAGCCATAATAACAATGCTGTAATAATACCTATAACAGATGGCACAGGGTCATACGAAGCATCAGTTTTAAATGCCAGTTCAAAACCCGCAGTTCCGACTGATATAAATAAAGCAACCACGAGAATATTTCTTATAGCATTATTTATTCTATTGACCTTTTTGCCCGAAAGGTAATATTCTAAGAATATCTTTTCTTCTTCTCCCGCTGCCACTCTCCAGCCAGGCTCTTCTATCTGTTTTTTCGTATTGCTGTCAATATTATGCATATTAATACTATTAAAAATCTTATTCATGCCTGTCCTCATTTCCGGGTTTTATTACTGCCAAAGCAATAATATTATAAAAAATTAATATAAAATGTCCAATTTGTAACAAATTTTTGTCACAAATTAAATCCAGACAATTTACTCCAAATATGTCTACACTCTACATTTCATATTTTATAGATATATTTTAAAAACTATACATATACCAATTTATATTATAAAAAATATATTACATCATAGCTTTTTTTATTCTGTCTTTCATCTGTCCTTCACCCATTACATGTACAATTGACCATAAATCAGGTGTATTAGCTCTTCCTGTTACTGCTATTCTTACTATCTCAGCTATATCTGATACATTGCCCTTAAACTGTTCCGGATTAGCCTTGTAAGCTTTCATATCGGAAGCAAAACCATGTTTATCAGCAATTGCCTTTAACTTATTAAACCATTCTGAATTATCATCATCATGGTTATACATTTCAAGGTACTCATTTAATACAGTATTAACAGTTTCCTTATCAAGTCTGAATTCATCTTTCTCTTCTGAACCCATCTCAAAGAAATAACCAATCATTTCAAATATCTGTCTTGCATACATAAAGTCTTTTCTTCTTCTCTTCATTCCAACGCCCATATATAGTCTTAAAATTCCAAGCATTTTTTCTTTATCTGCAAACCATATCTTTGCTTTTTCAGGCTCATTTTCTACTGCCCAGTCATAAAGGAAATCATATACTTCATTCTCTGAAAGCTTAGATAACTCATTTTTACAGATATTATGAAGCTTATCCTTATCAAATAAAGCACCTGACTGGCTCATCTTTTCTACAGAAAATGGGAACTCATTAATATCCTTATCAGGGAACTTCTCATGCCACTCTTCAAAATTAGAATTAAGAAGTGTAAGAAGATATACCTTCATACAATATGGATGATATCCATCCTTTCTATAATAATCAAGAGAAAGTTCCGGATCCTTTCTCTTTGAAAGCTTTCTCTTTCCACCCGTTTCCTCATCAAACTTCATAAGATGTGCTGTATGGGCATACTTAGGCATCTTAAAGCCTAATACATGGAAAAGCTCATAATGGATTGGTGCTGATGCAAGCCACTCGCCACCTCTTATAACAACAGTTGTTCTCATAAGATGGTCATCAATTGCATGTGCAAAATGATATGTCGGTATACCATCTTTCTTTAATAATACAATGTCATGGATATTTTCAGGAAGCTTTATATCTCCCTTAATAGCATCCTTAAAGACTATTTCCTTTTCAGGGTCGCCCTGTGAACGAAGTCTTAATACATAAGGCTTGCCAGCCTTTATATTTTCTTCAATCTGTTCAAATGTAAGATTACGGCATACTGCATATTTTCCATAATAACCTGTAAGGACCTTATCATTTTCCTGCTCCTGCCTTACTTTATTAAGCTCCTCCTCTGTGCAAAAACAAGGATAAGCAAGTCCTCTTTCTACAAGACTCTTAGCATATGTATGGTATATCTCAACTCGCTGTCTCTGGAAATATGGTCCATAGACATTTTGTGGTGCATCATCATCAAAACCTGCACCCTCATCAAATTCTATATCGAAATATCTCAATACGTTAATAATTGTTTCTACTGCGCCATCAACCTTACGCTTTTCATCTGTATCTTCAATTCTAAGGTAAAATACGCCGCCATTCCTATGTGCAATTCTTTCATCTGCTAATGCACTATACAGATTACCAAGATGAATAAATCCTGTAGGGCTTGGTGCCATTCTTGTTACTTCTGCTTTATTTGGCAGCTTTCTATATGGAAACTTCTCCTCATAATAATCAGGTGTATGTGTCACCTCTGGAAATAAAAGCTGTGCTAATTTTGTATTGTCCATTATATTTCTCCATTCTCGCATATCTGCGTATTACGTTTTTAATTATGCTTTTATATGGTATTGCATTTTATTTAAAAAAACAACTGTTTTTTGAGTAAATATTTATTATATTTAATCACTAACCTTCAATATTATTCTCTCTTATCTGTGCTACAAGCTGCCTTCTGTATGCCCGGCATCCTTTTTCATTCCAGTAACGCTTCTGCTCAAGCTTAATTACTTCAAATGTAGTCTCTATAATATCAGATTTATAGCTTGTCTGCGGACATCTGCCCGGATAGAATACCGTTATGGAATCCTGAAATCTATCCATATCAAGTCCATATTCCATTGCAAACTCGCTGCACAGTGATTTATCATCAATCATGCATATATGAGCATAATATCCTACAAGATAAGCAAAATAATTGACATCAAACTTATCAATCCATGCCATATCCTCTGCCATAAATACAATAACAGGAAACTTTCTTTGTGTATCCTTTATAAGAAGCTTCATATTATTATAATTAATATCTGTTATATGTCTTACATCCTCTTTTAGACGTATTACATCAATAATTCCTATATTATCTGCTATCTCACCATAGAAATTAGGTCTTGAAAACAGCACATTCTCACTGTCTCTGTATCTTTCATCAGGCTCTGCATATTCATTACTGACATTAAATTTAAGTCCGTTATCATCAAGACTTATTATCGCATTAGATATCCAGATTCTGCTTGCAATCTTTGAATCCACATGCGACGTAGTTTCCCTGAAATAACATTTTTCTTCATCATAATGAAGTTCTACCATATATCCTGGCTGTCCCGCAAAGAATGGTGTAATCGCCTCCCCCATAGCAGGAAATACTTCAATAAACCTTGATCTTACCCATGAATATATATATGAGGCCGCCTTTTTAAATGCTGCATGTGTGCTCAAATTACTTGTATCTATATAAGTCTCTGCCTGAAATACCTTGAACTTACCAAGCAGCTTAAAAGGTTCAAACTTACGCCGCCTTATAATATTCTCGGACTCGATATTCTTCTGATTGTCTATGATATTAAATGCTTCCCGTAATCTTTCATCATTAGGTCCTATCTGATTGACAACCCTTATTATATTAGTGACTGTCAGTTCAACGCCTCTGTCTGTTGTATTATTCCATAACTGTCTTATTGCCTTTTCTCTTTCGAACTTAAAGAAAATCTTGGCAAGGTTAGTATCAGCATCAAGAACCTTTTGAACCGCAGGATGAAGCTGCTCATTATCAAGCTTAAGTCTGTAATGACATCTTATCATATCAGACCACTTCTTATCCTTATAATGCTGATGCCCAAGATCCTCTAACAGTTTAACTATTGAATCATCACATAATTCAAGAGTTGCAAGAATACTGTTCATCTTACGTGCCAATGCTTCATTTCCTATGCCAAATGCTGAACCCTTATATCTTAAATCATGCTCTATTTCGTGCCAGCCTTCAAATGAATTAGTTCTAACCTGTACTTCAAATGTATCATCAACATAATCAGAAAGAACAGGATTAACTATAGTTTTGCTAAGATATGCCGGCAGTCTGAATATTCCATTAACTTTCATAGCCTTAAATTCATATTCATTATTCTCTGTAGTAACCCATTCCCCCGGCTCTGCAAATAAAGTATCTAAAAGATTACGGCAGATATCAACATCATCTGTAAAATACAGCATAATCCTTATTCCTATAAGATCCTGCATCTTCTTATCTTCATTCTCAGTTCCCGGTCTTTGATAATCCTTATATATCAGCTTATCTACCATAGAATCAACAGCTTTCACTCTGTAAGCTATTCTATAATAAAAGCCTGCTTTTTTTAACTTTTCTTCTATTATGCTTAATAAATCAACCTTTACTATATCCGGTACTATTATTTTTTCTACATTTTCCCTGCAAAAAAGCTCATTAACTCTGTCTTCGCCCATAATTTTGTCTCCTATATCCGTATATCCCCTGCTACGGTATTACAATATTAAATATTCATATAAAACCATCAGCTGTTGCGAGTTCTACGGGAAAAATATGAGTGAGCCTAGACTCCAACAATGCCGCTTACACAGCACCCCTCCCGGGACTGATGACCACAAAAATTATACTACATTTAAAACATTTTTTCCATACATTTATTTTATTAATACATTTATCGCAGATTAATACGTTTATTACATTTAACGATTAATACATCCGGCTCTGAGCCATTTAATTCACATTCCCCGGCTATAATATTTTAGCAGGAGTTTATTATATGAAAATAATAAATTCCTGCTTATAAATACATTATTTAATTATATTAAACAATCTCAACAAGCTCTATTTTAAAGTTAAGCTCCTTGCCTGCCATCTCATGGTTAGCATCAAATGTAATTGTCGTATCATCCTTTTCAACAACTTTAACAGGAAATGGCTGTCCAAGTTCATTAGAAAGATACACCTGTTGTCCCTTCGTAAGCTCCTCTGAACCCGGGAGGCTGCTTATCTGTACTGTAAAAATATTCTCAGGGTCAGGCTGTCCATATGCTTCTTCCGGCATAAGATGTATATCCTTTATCTGTCCTACTTCCATATCCTTTACAGCTTCATCAAAACCCTTAATCATCATTCCGGCACCACATACGAATTCTAATGGCTCTCCTCTGTCATATGATGAATCAAACTTAGTTCCATCGTTAAAAGTTCCTGTATAATGAACCTTACATTTTTTGTTTTCGTTACTCACTTGGCTTCCTCCAAAAATTTATTATAGTATGCATATTTATATAAGCATGAAAATCATTATATCAGATTATTATATATTGAACTATTAAAATTTTATTATAAATATAATTAACATTATATATTTATAAATTACATTTTTTAATCTTTTTCAGATACATAATAAGCCTGTTCACTGTTAATCAGCCCACCCTTAATCTGTGCCACTTTATCATAATCATCCCTAAAATTATATTTTCTTATGTATAAACAGCATTTTCAATGATATTCTTTACGTTAAAACTATCTGTTACCAGCCGTAAGTAATGCCTGCTTTAACTCTTCTTCAATCCTTACGATTTCTACCTCTGCCTCTGCACGTTTTCTTGAACCCTCTTCATGGATCTTAACAACCTCATTTATTGAGCTTATAATATCATCATTGCATTTTCTTAGAGTTTCAATATCAACAATGCCATTTTCACTTGCCTTTGCCGCATCAATGGCTCCCATCTTAAGAGTTTCTGCATTTTTTCTTAGAAGTTCATTAGTCATTTCATTAACAGCACTCTGTGCATCCAGGGCTTTTCTTGTATGTTCTATTCCAAGAGCAAGTACCATCTGGTTTCTCCAAAGTGGAATTGTATTAATAATATCTGAGGCAAGTCTGTCAACTACTTCCTGATCAGCATTTTGTAAAAGCCTTATCTGTGGTGCAAGCTGGATTGACACTGTTCTTGACAATTCTGATATTTCCTGATATACGTCATTATTTAATTCATATCTGTAATAAAGTCTAGAATACTTTGGTTTCATGCTGCCCCCAGTTTTATCAATAGTTATATTATTTTCATTATCGTTTCTCTGGCCAGTCTTTAAAATCTCCATTTACAATAGCCGTCATAATTCTTTCCTTTGCTCCGGGATTTTCCCTGTTTATCTGTTCCATGAGCTTTTTTGCATACTCTCTTTTAGTTGAGCCATCAACCGGACAGGTATTTTTAACTACATTTATACCCATACCTGTTACAAAATTAACAATTCCCTTCTCAGGAACATACATCATCGGACGCAGAACCGTAACACCTGCTTCGGGAAGATACGTCACAGGTGGAAATGCATAAAATCTTCCTTCATATATGAGTGACATAAGCGCTGTTTCAATAAAATCATCCTTATTGTGTGCATATGCAATCTTATTTATACCAAGCTCACCTAAGCGCTTATACATAGCGCCTTTTCTTAACTTAGCACATAAAGAACAAGGTCTTTCATCTTTATTATCATTAAATACAATCCTTGCAATATTAGTATCTACCTGTTCATATGGTACACTAAGACTCTCACAATATTTTCTAACCCCTGTAAAATCCATACCATCAAATCCGACATTACATGTAATTGCATATAATTCAAAATGCTTAGGGTAAAAGCTCTGAATCAGCTTCATTGCATATAATAATGTAAGTGAATCTTTTCCTCCTGAAACGCCTACAGCTATCCTGTCGCCTTCGTCTATCATATTATAATCTTTTATAGCCTGTCTTATTAGACTTAACAGTTTCTTTTGCTGCATATTATTTATGTTCTCCCTCTCCAACTCTATAAATGATTATCTTCTCTCTGCCTTCTTCACCGTCTGATATTAGATAGTATAGCACTTTGGGTCTGTTTTTTAAACCAGCAGATTATTTTTTATACACTTACAAAACTATTACGCTTAATAAATCATACATATATACATTTTATCTTCCTAAAAATCTTAATGGTCGCTAAAAAGGCGACAAAAATAATCCATTTACTAAGTAAGTCCTATAAAGCAAAATAAAAAGCACGGAAAAATCCGTGCTAAAACATGCTGAATAAACATTCCTTTCTGGTCAGTAACTACAAGCATAGGAAATATTAATACTTCCTCGTCTTATCATGTATAATCTGTCCAAAATGTAACATACTGATAATTACTTTATATTGGTATAGTCCAAAAAGAAACACACACAGCTTGCCTTTTTCATACCATCATTCCTGTATATATGAGGCTGGTCGGTCTCGAACTTATATACCTGCCCTTTTTTTATATGCTGCAGATGATTATAACAATCTATCGTTAGTGTGCCATCAATTACCGAGATATATTCACGGGTCTTTTCGCCGTGGCTTCCACTAACATACACACCTCCCGGTTCTATATCAATACGATATACCTCAACGGATTGTGAATCTTCAAATGGAAAACAGGTCCATACTTTATATTGTGCTTCAAGTTCTTTCGTTGGTATAAGATTTTCCGGTATTACCAGACAGTATTCCTGCTTAGGCTGATTTATAAGTGTCTGAAATTCTATTCTAAGACCACTTGTAATTTTTCCAAGTACACCAAGCGATGGATTAGCTGTTCCTCTTTCTATTTGTGCCAGCATGCTTTTGCTGACACCTGTCTGCTCTGCAACCTGTTCAAGGCTCATTCCTTTTGACTGACGTATTCTTTTTAAATTTTCAGACACATTTTGTGACAGATAGTCTGTGTTCATAATTAATTCCTCACTTAATTATAATGCCTTTCTATAAAGCCTTTCTATATCGCATTGACTGGAAGCCCTTGGATTAACTGCAATATTTCCACTTTTCATAGCATCCTGCGCCATTGCTTCAATTTTATTTTCTATTTCATCCTTTGATATTATACCATTCTTAGCTGCATTGTTAATCGCAACAGTAAGATTTTCTGGAATTCCGATATCTGAGCATAACTCTTTTATTGCATCCACAAGCATAGCTGGTTTAAATTCTTCTTCATTCACCTGAACCGGACTTATATCGTTGTATATTGTCCGATATTTACCATGATCAGCCAAAGCATTGTATTCAACTATTACCGGAAGCAGAACCGCATTTGCAATACCATGCGGAACATCAAAAAATGCACTGACCGGATGACTCATGGCATGAACATTTCCAAGCCTTGCAAATGAAAACGCAATTCCTGCAAATAATGAACCCGTCATCATGGCTTCTGCAGCCTCGATGTCTTTTCTATTTGCCACAAATCTTCTGATATTCCTGCCAATCAAATACATTGCTTTTTCAGCCATCGCATCCGAAAATGGTGAAGCAGCAGTTGAAATGTACGCTTCCTCCGCATGAATAAATGCATCAATGCCGCAGGCAGCAGCAACACTTTCAGGTGCTGTTGTAATAAGTTCTGCGTCAAGAATAGCATATTTAGGAAGTATTTCATAGCTGAAAACAGTAAGTTTATAATTTCTACTGTGATCAGTAATTACAGAAAATGCTGTTACCTCAGAACCTGTTCCCGCTGTTGTTGGTATAGCAATCAGAGGAATAATCGGTCCGGGAACCTTATGTGCACCTTCATAATCAGTTATACTTCCTCCATATCTGGCTACAATTCCCACTGCTTTTGCAACATCCATTGGAGATCCTCCGCCAAATGCCACTATAAAATCAGCTCCGGATTCCCTGAATTTATCTGCTGCCTTTTCAACTGTTGTGACTGATGGATTAGCTTCAATATCTGTAAATGTATCTACAATCACGTTTACTGACTCCAGATAATCTGCTGCTTTCTTCACAAGTCCCATTTTTTCAATATGTGGACCTGAAATAATAAGTGCATGTGTTCCTCCGAGCTTTTCGGCTATCTCAGGCAGCTTAGTAAGGCTGCCCTTTCCTACTGTTATGTCCTGTGGTACTGAAAAATTAAACATTTGCATAGATAATACTTCCTTTCTGATTAACCGGCTTTCCTTGCCAGTACACGATCAATTGCTTCATCAATAGCCTTATCAAGCTCAGGCTCGTCAGCCTCTGGCATAAGAGAAGCTGCGTCCTCGTCAGATATAAGCTCAACAAGAATACCAAATGAATCCTGATATTTATTTTTACAAAATATGTAGAATACCACTCCTAATGCACACCAGGCAAATACAATTCCCCATTCCTGCACAATAAGTGTTCCGCCGCTTCCCGGAATGCAGTACATTGCAACCATAAAGCCCGACATGATAACTGCCATAATTCCGAAAAATCTGTATGCAGGAACCTTGTATGGTCTTGGCATATCAGGCTCTTTCTTTCTTAAGATTATGAATGAAAGAGCAACCATGCAGTATGCAACACAGCAGCCAAAATTACCGGCATCACTAATCCATACAAGCATTTTTCTGCCGGCAAAAGGCGCCAGCATTGTAAGTATTCCTATAAGGATAAGTGCATTTACAGGTGTCTTGTACTTCGGATGCAGCTTAGCAAAGAACTTAGGAATCATATATGATTCCGCCATAGAATACATTGCACGCGAACCACCAAGAAGGAATGAATTCCATGATGTGACAATACCGCACATACCGCCGACTATAATTACCTTAGCCATTATCTTAGTATTAAATGCTGCTGCCATCGCATCTGCTGTAACAAGCCCTGTTGCATTCTGTGAATCGCTGATTGCCTGTGGGTTCATAACAAAACCAACTGCAATG
Organism: uncultured Eubacterium sp.; assembly: GCA_900545725.1. Classification (GTDB taxonomy): domain Bacteria; phylum Bacillota; class Clostridia; order Lachnospirales; family Lachnospiraceae; genus Lachnospira. Next base: position 5,906 of record URAI01000034.1, on the reverse strand, counting down.
ATAATCAGTGCATAGAAAATTACAGCCAGAACCACTGACAGGATAAGGATTTTACCAATCTTCTTTGCAGGAACATTAATTTCCTCTGCCGCCTGCGGTATTACATCGAAACCAATAAAATAGAATGGTGATAATGATGCAACACCAATAATTGCCTTGATATTGACCCCTGAATTAGAGCTTGCAAACATCTGACCGCTCATATTATCAACAGAACCATTGATTATTGATGCAACTATAAGCAGGATTCCGGCACCACCGATAATACACGTAAGAATTGTCTGTAATATAGCCGCTGTCTTAGCACCGAGGATATTAATCACCATAATTATAAATGCAAGTACTATCGCTACGATAAGCCATGATGCATAGATATCAAAGCCTGCAACCGTATACAGGTATCCTTTAAGGAAACCTGGCCACAGATAAGTGATGATTGTTGGAAATGCACATGCCTCAAAACATGCTACACTGACATATCCAAGTACAATCATCCATGTACATATGAATGAACCTACTGCGCCCATTGCGCGGTAACTAAATACATGCTCACCGCCGCACTGTGGCATTGCTGCTGTAAGTTCTGCGTATGTCATGCCTACGAAGAATATCATGATTCCGCCAATAATGAATCCCAGCGCCGCACCAATAACTCCACCTTTTTCAATCCAGCTTCCGGTTGAAACAACCCAGCCCCAGCCTATCATAGCGCCAAATGCGATTACCAGGATATCCCATGCGCCAAGCACTTTATCAAATTCAGATTTCTTCTTTTCCATGGCTTGCCTCCTCCTTTTCCATAAGTATTTTTGCAACATTTTCTATCAGTCCTGCAGTTCCATCAACTCCTAAGAGACTGCTGTCGATAAGCATATCCCTGCGATGGCGGTCACCACGGTTGCTTCCGGTCAATGCCATGTGACGCTTGTGATAGCGCTTATCTTTTTCAATGATAAAAAGCCTTGCATCATCCTCTGACATGCTATGGCTTTCCATAACATTTTTAATTCTTACCTCATCAGGGGCATAGATGAATACCCTGAGAATTGGCTTATGCTCCTTTAAAATATAATCAGCAGAACGACCTATTATCACACATGATTCGCGGTCGGACAGCTTTCTGATAATTGTTTTCTGGACATGAATGGCACGCTCCGTCAGATCAGCATATTTTGAAAACGAACCTCTTACATCACCCTCTGCGCCTTTTCCGGCAATTGTGATTCCCTCTTCAACTTTTTCCATTATTTCTTTTGGAATTCCTACTTCTTTGATAATTTCATCAACCGTCTCACGATCATAGAATTTTATTCCGAGATTATCTGCCACTTTTTTACCAATCTGATTTCCTTTTGCACCGTATTCGCATCCTATAGTTATAACAAGATGTGCCATTTGCTTTATCCCCTTTTCTTCATTATATTTACTGAAAAAGGGCGTACGAAACACATCGTCGCGCCCTTTTCTTCAAATGCTATGATAACGATTTTACAGTTTCATTTAATATTTCAAAAGCCTTATCACATTCTTCCTTATTTACAATAAGTGGAGGAACCATACGGATTATATGTGCTCCTATTGCAGTAATAAGCAGCTTTCTGTCAAATGCGCCATGCTTTACATCAACACCTGAAATAGTATCATCAAATTCAACGCCAACAAGAAGACCCTGATGCCTTACTTCCTTTACATGAGGCAGCTTTTCAAGCAGAGATGTAAAATAATCTCCAACTTCCTTTGCATTTCCTGCAAGATCTCTATCAAGCAGCTCATTAACCTCTGCAAGTGCTGCTGCACAGCATACCGCATGGCCTCCAAATGTTGTTCCATGTGAACCGGCTGAAAATGCTTTAGATACCTCTTCTGTTGCACAAATTGCACCAATTGGCATTCCTCCGCCAAGGCCTTTTGCCATTGATACAATATCCGGCTTAATACCATAATTCATATAAGACATGACAGAACCGGTTCTGCACCATCCTGTCTGTACTTCATCAATTAAAAGCAGCATTCCCTTTTCATCACAGAATTCACGAAGTCCCTTCATAAATTCCTGTGTTGCAGGATGTACGCCTCCTTCTCCCTGTACCGGCTCTATCATAATTGCTATAGTATTTTCTGTACATGCATCTTTAAAAGCCTTAAGGTCATTATATGGAGCATACGAAAATCCATATGTCATAGGTCCGAATCCTACCTGACATCCATTTCCCGGCTGACCTGTTGCAGACATGGCACCAAATGTTCTTCCATGGAAACCATCCTTTGCTGTTACTATGTGATATCTGTTTGGGCCATATTTTTCAATACCATATTTTCGTGCCATTTTAATCATAGCTTCATTAGCTTCTGTACCTGAGTTCTGAAAGAATATCTTATCCATACCAATCGTATTGCATACCTTCTCGGCAAGTAATGCCTGAGGAATTGTGTATGGATAATTAAATGTATGCATAATATCATCTACCTGGTCTTTAACTGCTGCTACAACCTTTGGATTTCTGCTTCCTGCATTATTAACTGCAATACCTGCATAAAAGTCAAGGTAAGGTGTTCCATTCTCATCATACAGATACATACCTTCTGCTGTTTCTGCAAGAAAATCAAAACGTTCATAAGTTTCAATCATATACTTTTTAACTTTATCCTTAATATCCTGTGCTGTTAATCCTGTGTCTTTCAATTTCATAATATTAATCCTCCTATTTTATGATTAACAAAAAAAGAGCAAAGTGCTTCACCTGTAAGCTCCTTTGCTCTTTAAATCGTTTATTATTTTGTACAACTTTATATTATTCTGTTTAATATATAATGTCAACTCCAAATTAATTAGATTAAATATTTCTGTCTTATCCCAGTATTTTCAAGCGTTTGCAGAATTTTTTATTTAAAATTGTATATAATAATAATTATATTTGTGCATTATATTGTACATTTTTATTACTTTATTATCCATTTTATTTAATCTGTTACATAAGCTGTATATAAGTTATTAAGTGATGCTTCATCTGTTTTTCCTGCCTTTACCCTCTGACAGCAATGTAACAAAATAATAAATAATTCCAAATACAGCTATACTTCCCAGCATAATGCCAATCATCTGATTTACGTTTACCACATTTCCATGAAATACCGGATTGCAATCAAGAGTGTCTCTTATTGCATCAACCATTTCATCAGGATAATGTTTTCTCTCCATCTCCATGAATACTCCGTGAAGCATATGATTCTTGATCAATGAAGTGGCATATGTACTAGGAAGATAAGACAGTGCCTTCTGAAGACCTGAACCAAAATTTGAAATCGGCATATAAGCACCACATATAAAACCATATCCTGCGCTGACAATTGTACCTACAGCCGAAAGCTGTCCCTGTGTTGTCAACGGAAAGCTAATGATACTTGAAAGCGTACTTCCAAACAGGACGAGCAATATCATATCAAATAAAACCCATAATACATCTGCTGCATTCATATACCATCCCATTTTAAACAGATATCCCACACATAATACAAACGCAAGTCCATTGACCATCAATGAATTAGCAACTGTTGACAGAAAGTATCCCAAATAAATTTTCCCACTGCCAACCGGTGAAACATTAAAATCCTTTCTTGTTCCATTTGCCTTGTCCTGCACCATAGTCAGATTCACACAGAATGTTACAGTGATACAGCTCACTGCCATAAGTGATGCTGTCAGCTGTGCTGCCACGGTTCCATTAATAAGTTTGTCCGAAATCGTAATCATATCCGGAATCGCTGCTGTAAAAGAATCTTTGAAAGCCTTTGCAAGAAATGTAGCATATAAAACAATAAGAATAACTGGTGTAATCATTGATGTAAACAACATGCCCTTATCTTTAAAAAATAATTTTCTGTTTCTGTTCATTAATGCCAATACTGTTCTCATCCGCGTTCACCTCCTAGCTTTTTTCCTGTAACTGCAAGAAATACATCATCCATACCGCCTTTTACTACCTCATAATCCCTAAACAGCTCCTGATGTTCTACAATAAGCTTCGTTGCTTCTTTCGTATTTCTTACTTTTATCTGATATCCGTCACGGATTTTTTTATATTCTCTGTTCAATGACTTTATTTCATTTTCAGAAACGCCATAAACAGATACTATATCCTGCACATAAGCATTTTTAAGTTCAAACGGTGTACCTTCTGCTGCAATACTTCCTTTGTCAAGAATCACAACATACCCGGCATTAGCAGCCTCTTCCATATAGTGTGTAGTCAGAAACACTGTCATATTTTCTGTTTTCTGAAGCTTCTTAATAACATTCCAGATTAATTGCCTTGTCTGCGGATCAAGTCCTGTAGTAGGCTCGTCAATAAAATTAGGTAGCCCTCTCCTATCCCTTGAAAGCACTGGCTTTAACGGTAGGCACATCTGTGTATTGTGTATATTTTCTAGTATTAGAGTTCTACTTTCTCTTCTTCCAATGCAGCCTGTAACTGTTTTTCATATGTCACTTGACCACACTTTTTCATTCCAACGATAATTCTTAAACATGTATTTTTCTGTTTCAATTTTCGTATAATATACATTTCATCAAACGCACTATCGACTATATACTTATAAGTATCTTCCAGCTTTTCAACTGCTAAGTTGCTATTTCCCATTTCATAAAAACATAACAAAGTTCTTAATGTTTCCATTGAAATACTCGATAAATACTTTCGCAAAATCTCTGCATTCTGTTGTACTTCTTCTAATTTATACCCCTCTGTAACAATATTTTCTTTTGATTTATTTTTTTTACAATAATATTTAACTAATGAAGCATACTCTTTCAACTCATCTTCTGTAATTGTTCCAAACATTCTTTCGCAACCAATATTGCTTGAAAACAATCTATGTTTCTTGATTAAATTTAAGGCATCTGTTAATTCTTTACTTCCAAGTTGATATTCCTGCTTAATTTGATCTTTGACCTCTTTAAATTTTTCTGTGCTCCACTCTTCGTAAACCGGAAGTTTTTTTGATATTTCCCCTATATCAGTTCTTGATAAACTTTTTGTAAATGTCCCTAACGAATATTCATCAACACAGCTTCCTAAAAAATAAATCAAGTCATCAAATTTTTCCATTACTGCTTTAAATTCAGTTTCTAATAATTCGATACTTATATGAGAAATTTGATTTTTTTTCATATGCGGTTGATCATCTTTATTTAATTCATATTTAAAAGCATCTCCCTCTTCATCAAAATAATAAAACTGAATCATATCTTCTATGTTTTCAAAATATGCAGGAACCCTTCTATCTATATTTTTATTCTCGCATGCCATTTTATATAGTTCTTCAATATTATGTGTGTGAAGTTTCTTTTTTCTTTCTGCTATAAATTCAACTGAGTGACTTATCTTCTTTTTTCTCTCCAGTTCCCATAACATCTTAATAACAATTTTTAGAGATAATTCAATACTATGTCTTGCATTATAAACAATCGGATACACTAACAGATCTTCAACTTCCTGACTCACTTTTAATGACTTTATCAGGATCTCAACTGTACGTTTAAATCCATTTCTTATATCATCATCTGTGGTTCCTCCATTGTCACCAACGCATGCAATAATTCCATCCTCTTCATGAAATTCAAACGGATTATCCATCGTCTTTCTGCTCCCTTCTTATAAAGATAGTTTCATTTAGCTAACCGTTCATAAGTATAACATACGTCAAACTTTATTGCATCTTCTACATGTATGTTTTCTATTCCAATCACAACAACCGGGAGATTTTCCCCGGCTGTTGCAGATTATTTTCTAATTTTAATTACAGATTTTTTAGTAGATTCAAATCTTTTTTATTCAACGCTTTTTGCAATCTAATCTTCTGCCATGCTGCAGGTTTCCCCACGAAGCACACGTTCGATCTGTGTTTCC
>URAI01000033.1 GCA_900545725.1 uncultured Eubacterium sp. | reverse complement strand
TGTAACGGTATCCTGATTCTTAATATTTACAAGCTTAGTCTGTCCATTCTGTATAACAAGAACTGCACTCGGTGTAACCTTTCCTGTCATTATACCACCTGCATTATTCTTCTTATCTGATGCAAAAGCTCCTGCACCTACTCCGAAAGACACATCTACAAGTGGAAGTATAATTGTATCTCCTACTGTAACAGGCTCTCCAACTACCGTCTTTGCTGATACAAATGCATCCATTCCTTTAAATAGAGATGCAACAGTTTCGTTAAATTTTGTCTCTGCCATAATATTCCTCATTTCCTGCGCTCTGTGCGCATTTAATACTATCTGTTAATTAATTTTCTGAATGATTTATTTCTATATAACCTGACACCAATTATAAGAAAGCTGTACAGGTTAAATCTTCCTTTCATATATATATCGCCTTCAAATATACTATTATCAAAATCCGGAATAATACTTACATCCATCCCCATAAGACCATATAACACCGCAAGCCTGACTGCAACCCATCCTGTTGTTGCACTGTCCTCAAAGCCATATCTTATATTAACATTATACTTTGCAGGTTTTATAATATTCATTACTGCCTTAATCTGTGTCCATAAAAATCTGACAAACTCAATATTTTCAGGATCTGTAACCTTATTCCTAATCTCTGTATATTTGTGCTTAATAGTATCAGCCGCTGCCTGACTTTTATTTAATGCAGCTTTTACCGTATCAATAGCACGTCTTATAAAGGCTTTTATTTTATAATACACATTTTTTATCTTATTTACAAGTGTATGTAATTTGCCATTTTCTTCAATAGTTGACTTTTCATCTGATTCTTTTACTTCATCATGTGATTTTTCTAAGGAAAGCTTTTTTTGTATACAATCAGCCTCTTCTAATCCAGTTTCATCTACACTATCCTGCTTATCTTTTGATACCGCATTATCAGTTTTATCTTCTATGGCATCAATATGTTTATTTTTAGTATTTTTTTCTTTCGTGTTATTTTCAGTATTATTTTTAGGACGTTTTTCTTTTTTGCTTTCAGCATCACTGCTATATATATTAAACCAGAGTGCCTTTATTGAATAAAAAAGCTCTTCATCATATGATATCACACCTCTGAAAATATGCATAATCCATGTAACTTTTACATGTGCCTTAAGCTTTTTATCATGGCAGCCGGCATCAATTACATACCTTACCGGTACAAATAATACAATAAGCAGCAATGCCACAGCCAAACCTAAAATTACTGCTATAATTATTCCAATAATCTTTAAAATTAATAAAATTATATGAAGCATATATTCTCCATTCCCCGCTACTTATTTCTACCAAATCCAAGATAACTGCTTATATTGAATCCACCAGTAGCCTGATATACTTCTTCGATTATTTTCTGTACAACCTCCAAAGCCTCCTCATATCCAACTGCAAGACCTACAATATATATGTTACTTCTGCGTTGTTTATCCTTGTAAAACGGTTGTTTTAATTCATTTGCCGAAATAATATCGAGCAGGTTATTGGCATTATCAGACAGAGTAATCAGATATGTGTCAAATGTAAACCTGTTTTCCCTTATCTTACCAAATATCTTATATTTAGCATCTTTTGCATTATCTCCCAAATATAATCTTTTATACCATTTCATAACCTGCTCCTACAACATAAATTATTGCATTATCATTTTCATAACTTCAATAACTGCCATTCTTTCAGCTTTATCTGCACATTGCTCAAGTGATATATTAATATAATCCTGTATCTCCTTAGTATTATTAAAAAATACAGGAAGCTGTGACATAACGGATGACATAACAGCTCTTTTTACCATCTGTGGATGTTTCTTAAAGCTCTCATCAAGAAGTGATATAAGCTCCTCCGCCACATTATCAGCATATGAATCATCAGGAATATCAGATGCCGATTCATCTCTTTCAAGTAATACAAAATCACTTCCCGACTGGAGTTTTACAACTTTAGACAGTCTTTCATACCTGTCGTATATCTCCTGCTCAAGTAATTCTTTTTTATAATTATTAACAGCCTCATCAATAATATAGTCGCTCTTTGATATTACCATTAATATCCGCTCCTGCTTACCCTCAAATTCAACAAATCTTTGAAGTACATCATCGGATATGTCTGAATATCCATTATCAATAGCAGCCTTTACATCTGATATTATTGAAACAGCATTTTCAACTTCACTGACATTATCAAGTGCAAAATCAGTCGTAAGAATAATCGTATATGCATCATTTACCATCTGTGCAAGAAGCACAAACATATCCGCATATGATGTCATCTTCTCTGTTGCAATCTGTAACGCACCCTTGAGCCTGTTATATTCAGTCTCATCAGCATTGACATAATCTGCCGATGATAATGTATTAACTATATCATACATTTCGGGGAACATACTCTCAAATTCATCTGTACGCCTAAGCATTGCCGAAGTTCTTAAAGCATATGCAAAATCATCAATTGTTCCCTTCTGTGCCCCATGATATAAAGAAAAAGCATCCTTAATATATTCATAAAACTTATTCTTAGACAATCGCATAGGAAGTTGTCCAACTACCTCTGATATCTTGCTGTTAATAACAACATTGTCCTTATCAGCCAGAATATAATGCATTATATCATTAGTAAGATATGTACCATAGTATTCTTCATCCGGCTCCTGACCTGAGAATCTATGCTCTATTCTGTTAAGTACATATTCATATATTCTTAAACAGTCCACATAATCAGTTACAACTTCCATTATACTGATTATTCTGTTTCTTATATTGCTTATAACCTCAGCCTCTAATCTGCCATCAAGTATCTGTTCCTGTATAATATTATTAAAATCATTAAATAATCTCATATACTCATCATCATTAAATTCTTTTTCTTTGAGCATATCATATACCGTATAATAATTCATTGACAGCTTAATATATGCAAGTCCATTATATAAAGATGCCATTCCTGTAGCATATTTACTCAGATTATCTCCAAGGTTACGTCCCTTTGAAATCTCCTGTGCAACATAGTTTAAGTTTTTCATAACCAACCTCATTATAAATTAAGTTTATCTAATGCATCGCAGAAATCAAAAGTTGCAAAGTAATCCTTAGGAGTCTCTGCTCTTCTAATCATCTGAACACTTCCATCTTCCTTTAAAAGAAGCTCTGCTGATTTAAGTTTACCATTATAATTATATCCCATAGAGAAGCCGTGAGCACCTGTATCATGTATTATAAGATAATCACCCATATCAATCTTTGGCAGTTTTCTGTCTATGGCAAATTTGTCACTATTTTCACAAAGTGAACCTGTAACATCGTATACATGGTCACATGGGGCATTTTCCTTACCTGCCACTGTTATATGATGATATGCACCATAAATAGCCGGTCTCATAAGATTAACTGCACATGCATCAACACCTATATACTCTTTATAGATGTGCTTTTCATGGATTGCCTTTGTTACAAGACAGCCGTATGGTGCAAGCATGAATCTTCCAAGTTCTGTATATATAGCCACATCACCAAGTCCTGCCGGTGTAAGAACCTCATCATATACCTTATGTACACCTGCGCCGATTACAGCTATATCGTTATCTTCCTGTTCAGGCTTGTAAGCTACACCTACACCTCCTGAAAGGTTGATGAACCTGATATCAGCCCCTGTCTTCTCCTTTAATTCAACCGCAAGTTCAAAAAGAATCTTAGCAAGAGTTGGATAATATTCATTAGAAACTGTATTACTTGCAAGGAAGGAATGTATACCAAAATTCTTAACACCCTTAGACTTTAATATCTTAAATGCTTCAATAATCTGGTCATGTGTCATACCATACTTAGCATCTCCCGGATTATCCATAATAGAAGTACCAAGCTGGAAGTATCCACCCGGATTATAACGGCAGCTCATTGTCTCAGGCCACTTACCATCAAGTGCCTTTTCAACAGTCTCAATATGTGTTATATCATCAAGATTGATTGTAGCACCAATCTCTGCCGCATACTTAAATTCCTCTATTGGTGTATCATTAGAAGAGAACATAATCTCCTCTGGTTTGTAATCCAGTGCATATGCCATCATCAGCTCTGTCTTTGAGGCACAGTCAACGCCGCAGCCATAATCCTTTAATATATTTAAAATATATGGATTAGGAGTTGCCTTTACGGCAAAATATTCTCTATATCCTTTATTCCATGAAAATGCTTCTTTTAATCTTTTGGCATTATCTCTTATTCCCTTTTCATCATAGAGATGATATGGTGTAGGATATGTCTTATCAATCTCCTTTAACTGCTCTAATGTTACAAATGTTTTCTTCTGACTCATTTTTGTATACTCCTTCCTCTGTTTCAACAACTAATGTATATTAATGCATAAGTCATTAATTCTATAAACCACTTCTTAAAATCGTATATTAGATAAGTTTATTTGTCAAGCATATTTAAACCGAACAGCTTCATTCTTTATACAGAAATTAAATGCGGAAACTACTATTCAGACTCTTTAATATACAGACCTTAATCTGTTATTAAAGAAGCTGATCATAGTTTCCGCATATTATCCCATCTTAAATAAAACTATGCTTATACCAGACTCTTACAGCCTGCAAACGCTGTCTTGTCTACATCAACTTTCTTTCCATATTGAATCTTTTTAAGATTGATACAATTAACAAAAGCTTCACTCCCAATATTCTCAAGCGTATCAGGAAGCTCCACTTCCTCCAGATTCACGCAATTTTCAAATGCATTATTACCTATAGACTTAACACCCTCAGGCAATACCACCTTTACAATATCACTTCTTCCTGAAAATAAGTCCTCATTAATATGTGAATAATCACTAAGTTCAATTCCTTTAGTTGTTCTGTTAAGCAGATACACATTTATTCTATTTTTCATACAACTCCTCCATTTCCGCAGTAATACTGCCTTAAAACAAATACAATAAGTATTATATATTCTGTAAGCTTATGCTTAGTCCAAAGTAAGTATACAAGCTGCTTACAATTCCAATCATATTAATTATTATAAAGCTTTGCCACAACAGGACTTATAACTGCCGCCTGTGCTTCAAATATACTTCTTACCAGTGTCTGGTCAGCCCCCTGACTTCCTAAAGAAGAATTATTAATAACTTCATCAATCGTGTCCCCTACTCCTGATGCTCCATTATTAACTGTATTCTCTTTATTATCTTTATCATCTTCTAAAATACCCGATTCAGAAATACTGCTTTGATTATTATCACTTCCATCTTTAAGACTGTCTGCAGTATCTATATCAGATATTGCTTTATATGCTTCCTTGTATGTATTAAGGATATTATCATAATCTTCATACTTAAAAAGCGGCGAATCTTTATATGAACTCTCATATGCCTTAGCCTTCAACATATCTTCTACAGTAGGATATGATATGCTTACATTAACATTACCGGTTCCCATAACAGCATCCTTAATCTCATCAGGTATACTATTACTTCCGGTACTTACATCAGGAGCGCTCTCAGATGTCACTTCACTTAAATCCGTTGCCGATGAACCACCAATGGTCCATGAATCACCTGACAATGCACCTGCAAGTATGTCATTAATCTTATTAATATAATTAATAGTTTCATCATATGGAGGAACACCATTATACTTCTGAACCGAACCACTGCCTGCATTATATGCTGCAAGAGCAAGTGATACATTGCCATTATAATCATCCAGAAGGTATCCTAACATCTTAGCTCCACCTGTTATACATTGTTCTGCATCAAATGGGTCATCTACACCCAACGACCGGGCAGTAGCAGGCATAAGCTGCATAATTCCCATTGCTCCACAATATGATACAGCATTAGTATCAAATCCTGACTCAGCCTGTGCGACTGCTTTAAGAAGATTGACATCCACTCCATATTCCTGTGATACTTTATCAAATATCTCATCTAATGTCAGCTCTCTTGTCTGTTCCTCATATATAGAATCAAAATCCGGTGTCTGTGTTACATTATCGGTTGTACTGACTTCATACTGACTTCCATCTATTATATCAACAGCACTGATTGAATCCATATTATCTCTCCCCCCATTTCTTTGTATTTAATATTTGTCATAATTTATTACCGTACACATTTATAATGTGACTTTATTTTATATTATACCATATTATTCCTGAATTGAAAAGTAAGTATCAAGAACTGATTTAGCCACATACTGTGCACTTGGAACACCTGTATATCCACCTTCCAGCACAACACATATTGCAATCTGCGGATTGTCATATGGAGCAAATCCTGTAAACCACGAATGTACATTGCTCGAACTGTCATACTGCGCTGAGCCGGTCTTTCCTGCTGCATTATACCATGAATTTTTAAATGCATATCCTGTACCCTGCGTAACAACTGCTCTCATATAATCCGTAACAGTATCTGCTTCATCTGCTGTAATTGCCCTTACAGCCTCTTCCTGTTCAGTTTCCTGTACAACCGTTCCATTAGCATCCTGCACTCTGTCAACTACGGTAGGTTTCATCATAACACCATCATTGGCAACAGTCGCCGCAATAAGCAGGTTATGAAGAGGGGACATCATAGTCTTGCCTTGTCCTATACCGGTCTCCTGTGCTTCGCTTATTCCGGAATCAGCATCGAGATTAAAGCTGCTCTTGCTATATTCAAGATCTATAGGAAGTGACGAATTAAATAAAAATGTAGTACATAACTCCCTGAACTTTGCCTTATTTAATTCTGTTCCAATAGTTGAAAATGCCGAATTACACGAATTAGCAAATGCAGTTTTAAGTGTTTCATAACCATGTGCCGTATTATCAAAACAAGGTATGGTAGTTCCACCCTCTATATATGCACTACCAGAACAATTAAATGAAAAATTACTGTCATTATTATTTTCTCTTAAATATTCCAGCGCTGTCATTATCTTAAATGTTGAACCCGGTGCATACAAGCCTTGTGTTGCCCTGTTTAACAGCACGGAATTCTTACTGCTATATGTAAGCCATTCATTATAATCTGTCGGTGCCGCATTAGGATCATAATCAGGCTTTGATACCATAGCAAGAATCCTTCCTGTAGATGGCTCCATCGCAATAACTGCGCCCCTGTTAGCCCCAAGTGCATCATAGGCAGCTTCCTGAAGCTGCGGCATAAGGCTTGTTATAACAGTATTTCCCTGTGCTTTTTCGCCATCTGTATCTGATGAAATCTGTGAAAGAATATTCTTAGGAGCATTCATAAGATTATAATTCTGTGCCCCTTCAACACCTGTCTTAGCGGAACTTAAGCCTATTACATGGCAGAAAATATTATCATATGGATAATATCTCGTCTGATTGCCATCTTCATCTGTCTGCGTTGTTGCAAGAACCGTACCATCGTATGCAAGTATATCACCTCTTGTAACCTTGGCTTCCTGTTCTTCAACTCTCTTATTATAAGGACTGTTTATAATATCCGGTGCAAGTTTATAATTAAAATATACAAGGTATCCTATCATCAACATAAACAGACCGGCAAATACAAATGAAATAATATTTGTTTCCCTGTTCCTTAGTTCTTTATTTCTTCTTTCCAGAATATCATTATTATTCTTCGCAGGCTTTTTATACTTCTTTCCTGTCCTTCTGCTTTTTTCTTCTTTGCTCATGCTCTGTCTCACCTTCATCCTGTCTCATATTATACATACCATTTATAAGTGCAAACATAAACAGTGAACTTATAATTGAACTTCCGCCATAACTTACAAATGGCAATGTTACTCCTGTCATCGGTATAAGCTTAATCGCACCTCCGACAGTAAGGAAAACCTGAAATCCATAAGTTACACCAATCCCTACAGCTACAAGTCTGTAAAACAGTGTTCTGCATCTTGATGCTATATTCATCATAAGAATAAGATTATTCAGGCAGATAAGAAGTAATGCTATAGTAAATGCTGCTCCGAATTCCTCTGTCAGTGCAGAAAACATAAAATCCTTTTCTGCAACAGGTATCTTAGATGGTGTCCCCTGACCAAGTCCATATCCAAACCATGACCCCATTCCAATAGCAAATAAAGACTGACATATCTGATATCCTGAGGTTTCAAAGGTTGACCACGGATCCCGCCATATCTGCACCCTTTTCTGTACATGTGCAAACAATTTATAGGCAACATATCCTGCCGCCGAACCTGCTGCTGCACCTGCAAAAAGATAGCCGACATTTCTTGTAGCTGTATACAAAAGCATAATATATACAATAAAAAATATAAGTGCTGCACCAAGGTCATTAGACAATACCAGAACAATGACGTGTGCTGCTGCCGCAATTGTAATAATAACCGTCTGTTTAAATGATGTAGATTTATTAAACATTGACGCTACAAACATAATATAAAGTATCTTGACAAATTCTCCCGGCTGTACCGAGAACTGTCCTACTGTAAGTACCAGATTAGCACCGAATACCTTCGTGCCAAAAAGCACAGCAACAAGCAGTACAAATCCAACTATTCCATATAACCATCCAAGATTTCTAAAACTCTTGAACTTCTTAAGCATCCATGGTACAAAAAAAGTTATTACCGTACCACATGCCGCAATTACAAACTGCTTGATGCATTTATCAAAATCAAGCCTTGCAATCATTATAAAGCCTATCGACATCAGCATGCACATATTATTGACAAGAAGCCTTGAGGCCTTAGGATATAACACATCAAAAATCATTAAAGTTACAAATAAATATACAAACTGCGCAAAATAAAGGATTACATATTTCATGTCCTCTTCATTAAGTATGTACAATATAAGAAAGCCCAGCAAATGCATACTAAACATAAGTATATTCTGTATAGTACATACTTTTCTTATTCTTTCTTCTTTACGCATAATCGCACCGTTATATGATGCAAGGGTATACAATGCAATTATTCCTGCAAATATATACTTTGAAATATCTATAAATACCGACTGCATTATTCAACCCCCATTATAAAATGTCCGCTTTCCATATCATCAGGTTCGTTACTTTGAGCATTTATCTGGTCAATCCTTTCATTTTCATCAATAAGTTCGTATCTTAAATAATCTGCACCTGTCGACTTTATATCGTCAATTCTGCCTGCTATATTAAGTCTTTTTGAATCATACATAATACTGTAACAATAACTGCATATACTCTGTACGGTAAAGCTGCGTTTTTTAATATCCTGTAATATAACTTTATTATATGAATGATCACACATTCCTTTCGTCTTTCTTACACACTGTTCTGATATCATAACCGGTATTCTTGTATATACAACAAGTTCAACATCAATGTCAGAATAACTCTTATTAATATCAGCCATCTCACCTGATGTCAGCTCATATGGAAGTGTAACCTTAATAAGCCTTAATCCGCAAAGCTTAGCAATATCATCAAACTGCTTTAATGCCTCTGTATTCCATATATACATACATGCATCCGTAATAACATCCGTAGTTCCTGTATATCCATCCTGTCCGGCTATCTTTGCAAATATTCCAATCTGCTGCATATTTCTTACCATTACTGCATCAACTCTGCATCGTTTATCATCAATTTCCGGCATAACTGCCTGCATGATAAGATTATACACTTTAGAAGAAGTCTTTTGTGTCGTTATATGCGGCAGAACCAGAACCGCTCTTTTTCCTGCATTATGACATCTGCTGATTTCATTATAAATGTCTTCTTTATCCTCAAAAAGGCTGAAATTATAATATATATCATCTATATTGCCATCTTCATATACACCTTCAAGCTGCTGCATATGCATAATCATTACACTTTTCTTATAATGAACCGTTTTTTTATCAGCCGTCTGATAATTACAATCACATTTCTTATCATTGCATACATGTATATATTCTCTTCTATACTCAGCAGTAATCATATCTTCCATATCATGGAAAGCATTTCTTCTAAGTTCATTGAGTTGTCCCATAGGTATAAATATATTGTCTGCCATCTCAAGGACAATATTTCCACACTCAAACGGAGTATCACCGGTCTTAGATAAAGTCTGTATAATCTTATCTTTTGAAAGCGGCTGCTTTAAAGCTTCAGATACAATCTCACCCTCTGTATAACTTACAAGTCCTGTTATTGAATCTGTAAGCATAATATTAGCTTTTTGTCCTGCCTGTGCATAAAATGCAACATCAATCTTTTTCTTTACAGGAATCTGTGTATACTTAGCTGCCGTATCCTTTACAATCCGTCCGTTTCTGGTTCTATATAACACCCTGCCCTTACAGAGCCTGAACCTCTTAGGAAGATTAACTTCAAATGTCTGTCCTGTCTTATAAGAGTCTCCGCTTGAAAATGAATTATCCCTGTCTATCTCAAACACATCCTGCGGATTAATCTGTTCAAGTGCCTTAAATGTTATTCTGCCTGACACATTGGACATGACCTCTAAGGCTCTCGTTCCCATATGGTTAGGTCTTTGTACAGACATCATCTGCATGCCTTTATTACTGTTATAATATCCTGTTGTAAATGCTCCTCTGTTATAAATATCCATAAGGTCATTAATATCATTATCATCAACCTTATACCCCTTCCTGCCATACTCAAGATACATATCTACATACTTTCTGTATAATGCAGTTACAGCAGCAGCATATGTAACATTCTTCATTCTTCCTTCTATCTTAAGCGAATATACCCCGGCATCAATAATATCAGGCAGAATCTTAATTGCACACATGTCCTTAGGGCTTAATACATACCTGCCTTCTGATGACTCCTGCATTGAACCGTCAGAATCATATACATCATATTCCATTCTGCATGGCTGTGCACACCTTCCCCTGTTACCGCTTCTTCCACCATTCATGCTACTTAAAAGACATTGACCGGAATAACAATAGCACAATGCTCCATGCACAAAGCTTTCTATCTCAATATTACACGAATTATGTATTGCTTTAATCTCATCAAGTTTAAGCTCTCTTGCAGTGACAACTCTCGTTGCATGTAAATTCTCAAGTATCTTAGCCCCCTCTGCACCTGTTATCGTCATCTGTGTACTTGCATGTATTGGCATATCAGGAAAATGCTCCCTTATTAACTTAAACACACCCATATCCTGTACGATTACAGCATCAAGCCCTGCCTCATAAAATGGCTTAAGATATTCTATAAGCTGTGTTCCAAGTTCATGCTCCTTTAATAATGTATTAACTGTAAGATATATTTTTCTATCTCTTATATGTGCATAATCAATTGCCTTTAAAAGCTCTTCCTTATTAAGATTGCCTGCAAATGCCCTTGCTCCAAAACTGTCACCGCCAAGATACACAGCATCTGCTCCGGCATTAATAACAGCCTCCATAATCTCATACGAGCCTGCCGGTGCAAGCACCTCTACTTTTTTATTAATTTTCAAATCAGTTCTCCATATTATTATTTGTCAGTTTTGTCTAACTGTTCTTCCAGTTTGGCAATACTCTTCTGATATGTACTTATCTGTCCTTTTAATTCTGTTCTTTCCTTATTCAACGCTTCAATCTTAATCTGCGAAGTTATAAGTTCATGCTTTAAATCATTAATCTGCTTATCCTTATTATCAATCTCAGTCTGAAGACTTTCCACCATATTCTTAGCCTTAAAATAATCATCAGCTATATTAAGATACATAAGATTAGCTCTGTATTCTGCTGACTGTCTTCTATAAGCATCATCTGCATTAAATCCTGAAAGCTTACCATTGATATAAGCTGCAACTTTCTGGAGATATTCTTCACTTTCATATCCGCTAAGGGTAAATACCTTACCTCCGATAATTACTTCTGTATTATTCTTCGATGACATTGAATTCCTCCCCAAATTGTTAATATGTTCAGTATAATATACAATCTAAACAAATAATTTACTTTTCATTATACATTATATCCTATATTTGTTCAATACCCAGATTAATGTACGCCTGCTTTGTTGCGACCCTTCCTCTTGGTGTCCTGTTAATAAATCCATTCTGTATAAGATATGGCTCATATACCTCTTCAAGTGTTCCTGAATCTTCACCAATGGATGCAGCAAGTGTCTCTATACCCACCGGTCCTCCTGAAAACTTTGAAATTATAGTATTAAGTATGATACGGTCATTTCTATCCAGTCCGTCTTTATCAACATCAAGAAGGTTAAGTGCATAATCAGCGACCTCCCATGTTATTCTTCCATCATATTTTACCTGTGCAAAATCTCTTACTCTCTTAAGAAGCCTGTTTGCAAGTCTTGGCGTTCCTCTCGACCTCCTTGCAAGTTCATGTGCCCCCTTGGCATCTATATCTACGTTCAGGACTCCTGCCGAACGTATTATAATAGTTTCAAGCTCTTTAATACTATAAAATTCCAGATGACTTACAACGCCAAATCTATCCCTTAACGGTGCTGACAAAAGACCTGCCCTTGTAGTTGCACCCACAAGCGTAAACTTAGGCAGCTCCAGTCTTATTGAACGTGCTGTAGCACCCTTTCCTATCATCACATCTATCTGATAATCTTCCATAGCCGGATATAGCACTTCCTCAACCTGTCTGTTAAGTCTGTGAATCTCGTCAACAAATAATACATCACCCTCTGACAGATTGTTAAGAATTGCAGCCATTTCACCAGGTTTTTCTATTGCCGGACCTGATGTAACCTTAAGATTAACTCCAAGTTCATTGGCAATAACACCCGCAAGTGTTGTTTTACCAAGTCCCGGAGGTCCATAAAACAACACATGGTCTAATGCGTCGCCTCTTTCCCTGGCAGCCTGTATATATACTTTAAGGTTCCTTTTGACCTTATCCTGTCCAATGTAATCATCAAGCGATAGTGGACGCAGATTGCTTTCTATTTTAATATCTTCTTCAGCCAGTTCCGTCGATATCACTCTTTTTTCCACATTATCTCCATTCCGCAGGCATTTGCTGATACCGGAGGAGCTGCGAGCCAGATATCAGATCTGGCTCTGCGGCAAAAGCTGCTTTGTGATGCCTGCTGCACAAATAGCCGGTTCATTTACAAACTTATGAATAATCAGCATATCAACCTGATTCTTCACACCATCCTCCATTTTTCATTATACAAGCTTCTTTAATGCTTCCTTAAGAATCATATCTGAATCCTTCTCATCGGCATTATCAACAAGCTTTACTGCCCTTAAAGCTTCACTGTTGCTATATCCTAATGCAACAAGCGCTTCAACCGCATCATTTCTTGCAAGCATAACATTACCACTGCCTGCTTTTTTCTTTTCTGTGCTGTTTACAGCTCTCTCTAATGTATCTTCAAGGTTCAGCTTATCTTTTAATTCTATTATAAGGCGCTGTGCTGTCTTTGCACCTATTCCCGGCGCACTCTTTATCACCTTGACATCATCTGATAATATTGCAAATCTTAATTCATCAACTGTCATTGCTGATAATATTGCAAGTGCCCCTTTAGGTCCAATTCCACTTACATTAATAAGCAGCTTAAATATCTCAACCTCATCGCGCGATAAAAAGCCAAACAGATTAATTGCATCTTCCCTGACATACATATATGTATATACTTTAACAAACTCGCCGGTATGCGGCATCTCATCAATAACACATGCCGGCACTCTGATGTTATATCCAATATTATTATTTTCTATAACAATCATATCCTCGAATACTTCCGTCAATTCTCCCTTAATATAGGAAATCATACCAATCCTCATTTCTGAGCAACTTTTGTTGCGAAGAGGCGAAGAAAATTCGCGCAGGCGATTTTTCTTCTGCCATCAAGGGCTATTTGTTTTGCTCAGAAACAAATAGCCGTGTGCAAAAATAAGCTATCAGACTTATTTTCTCACACTATCTTCATTTCTGATTATTTTATTTATCTTCCTGTAAACCAAGACAGTGATTGATAAACTGCTGTGCAGTTCTTCCTGATATTCCACCATGGCTTATTTCCCACTTGTTAGCTTCTGCACACAATTCTTCATCTGACATATTAATATTATTTCTTCTGGCAAGATTAATAACAATATCATAAAATTCCTTATGTGATGGCTTAGAATAACATATCTGACATCCAAATCTGTTTACAAGCGAAAGCTTCTCTTCAACTGTATCTGACTTATGTATGCCATTAGTACTTTCCATATCATTTCTGTCATTCCATGTTTCCTTTATAAGGTGACGCCTGTTAGATGTTGCATATATCAGGATATTTTCCGGCTTAGTCTCTACCCCGCCTTCAATAACCGCCTTAAGGAACTTATATTCTATTTCAAATTCTTCAAATGAAAGATCGTCCATATATATAATGAACTTATAATTTCTGTTTTTAATTCTTGCAATAACAGTTGACAGGTCTTTAAACTGATGCTTGTAGATTTCAATCATCCTAAGTCCCTGATCGTAATACTGGTTGACAATAGCCTTAATACTTGTAGACTTACCTGTACCACTGTCACCGTAAAGAAGCGTATTGTTGGCTTTTCTACCCTGTACAAAAGCTTCCGTATTCTCAATAAGCTTCTGTTTTTGTATCTCATAACCAACGAGGTCATCTAACATAACCTTATCCATATTATTAATAGGATTAAATCTCACTTCTCCATTTTCATTGCCAATTATCCTGAAGGCCTTATTAAGTCCGAACATTCCAACGCCATAATCCTTGTAAAAGCCTGTTACTCCTGCAAAAAATTCTTCTTCATCTTTTGCATTTTCAAGCTTCTCACTCAACGCCTGAACCTTTTCACTTACATTTTTATTATACATAAGCTCTTTTTTTACAATTGCTTTATAATTAGAAATTAATGAGAAGCAGTTAATACCAAGTGCTTTTTCAATCTTTGAAAAATCGAAATTAAAAAGATTCATAAATACTTTAAAGTCATTTTTAGCAAATTCATTCACACTTCCATCATTTGCACCAATCTTTTCACACGTTATGCTAAATGGATTCTCATTCGTAATAAGAATAAATGTCAGATAATTATGCCACAGATTCTTATCAAAGCCATAATCTGTAGCCACTACAAGAAGTCTTTTTACCTCTGTATAAATGTCCTGTATAAGTCTTTCCTGTGACTCCTCATTATTGTCAAATTTTCTGAATATATCCGACATCTCCATAAGGATGCTATCTTTATCCATGCTTCCATACATTATTAATTTTGATACTTCTCTATACATACTTTTCTCCATTTCTTTTTTTATGCATTACATTATATAATATAATACTGAATAAATTTGTCAATTATTTTTCACTGTACAAAGGCAATATTTTGTATTAAAATAGATAAAAAGAGTAATAAACTATTGACACCTTTAAAAGTAATGTTATAATCTGTAAAGGACTTTAGAAAAATAAAAAATTGTTTTTCATTTTAAAAATGGAGAGGATACATAATGGAACTTGTTAATTCAATCAATGCTATATTATATATTGCATTGACCGTATTATATTTTTATCAGTTTATATACATCATTATCGCACTTTTTGGTGAAAAAAACAAAAAGAAACCTATTCCTGAAGCTTCTGTTAAACACCGGTTTGCTTTTATTATAGCAGCCCGTAACGAACGCGCAGTTATAGGTAATCTTATTCAGAGTATTAAAAGACAGAATTATCCGGCAGAGCTTATTGATGTTATAGTTGTTGCTGATAACTGTACTGATGATACTGCTGATATTTCAAGACAGAACGGTGCAATTGTTTATGAGCGTTTTAATAATATGCTCGTAGGTAAGGGGTATGCACTGGATTATGCTTTCAGCCATATAGCAGAAGATTTTGGCGGTTATGATGCATATGATGGTTATTTTATATTTGATGCAGATAATGTTATTGATAAAAATTATGTAAAAGAGATGAATAACGTATTCGATTCAGGATACAATGTTATCACAAGCTATAGAAATTCCAAGAACTATGATACCAACTGGATAACTGCCGGTTATTCACTTTGGTTTATACGTGAAGCAAAGTATCTTAATAATCCACGTATGATGTTAAAGACAAGTTGTGCTGTATCAGGAACGGGTTTCCTTGTCAACAGTTCAATTATTAAGAAAAATAACGGATGGAAGTTTAATCTTCTTACTGAGGATATTCAGTTTTCTGTTGTTAATATTCTTGAAGGTGAAAAGATTGGTTATTGTGAAAATGCGATGTTTTATGATGAACAGCCTACGACATTTAAACAGTCATGGAATCAGCGTATGCGTTGGTCAAAGGGTTTCTATCAGGTAATGTATAAATATGGCAAGGAACTTATTACAATGATGTTTAAGAAACGTGAGATGTTTGTTTCATGTTATGATATGTTTATGACACTGGCACCTGCCACCTTATTATCAGTAGGATGTATTGTCCTTAATGTTGGCTTCTTAATATGTGCAGCGTCTAATATGCATGTTTTTAAGATGTTATTAAAACCTACATTGTTAGCTATCGGCTATGGATGTGTTAATTTTTATATACTCATATTCTTTATGGGACTCATTACATTGATAACTGAATGGAACAAGATATTGGCTCCAACCAAGAAAAAGATTATGTATTTATTTACATTCCCTATTTTTATGGCTACTTATATTCCTATTTCATTAGTAGCCCTGGTTAAAAAAGTTGAATGGAAGCCAATTACTCATTCTATTTCAAAATCAGTTGAAGATATTGAATTACAACAGCAGTATAAAGATTGATATAATCATTTCAACTAACTAAAAAGAAACGCACGGTAATATTAAATATACCGTGCGTTTCTTTTATAAATCTGCCTATTCACACTATTCCCATTTCACAGATATTATTAAAATATTTATTTTTACTTTATAACATCCGATGCCATCACTCTTTTCATAACCATTCCCGCCACTATTCCTATTACGATACCGGTTATAACACCTGATATCAATAATACAGGAAGATATAATATAATTGCACTGCTTCCCATTATCAATATTGCAGCTCCTATCTGACCTATATTATGCATTATACCACCAATTACACTGACACCTGTTACTGTCAGAATGTCAAGTTTTTTAACTATAATCATCATTATAATACTTAGTCCTCCACCACACATGCTAAAAATAAATGAATTAAGATTTCCAAATAATAATGCAGTAAGTACAATTCTTATTATATTGACTATACAGGCCTCTTTTGAGCCAACTATATATAATACACTGACTATTGCAATATTAGCCACTCCAAGCTTAATTCCAGGCACTGGAACAGGTATGGGTATAATGCTTTCTATATAACTGAAAATCATTGCAAGCGTTGTAAGAACACCACACATTGCAATTCTCTTTGTTTGTTTCTGTATCATTTTCTCACCGTTTTAATATTGATTTTTATAAGTAACTTTTTATCAGCAATATTTATACATATTATAAATGCATATTAACTGATTTGTTGTTGCCGTCTTTTCAAGGCTTTATAGTAATTTATATATTAAAAATACATCTGTCACTTTACAACCGAATCTAACGGCTGATTATCCCGTACTGTACCATCTAAAGAATTATCAGCCCCTGACATAACACTACTCTTATCAGCTTTTGTAATCTCTACTACAACTCTGTGCGGAAGACATACTATCGTCTCACCTGTTCTGCTTATCTTTCCCGTATTGACGCATATTTTATCAGAACAGTCCGCCTCTGTCATATATACCATATTATCTTCAATAACAACCTTATTAGAACCTCCATTGTAGCCTTTAACTATAATACTCTGGTTCTTATCAAGTCTCATCGTATCTATAACCTTTCCATCTACCTTTACAACAACATTACAGCCTTGTTTTTTTACTACAGCCTCTATTATAAAATATGCTGTCAACGCTGCAATAAGCAGCACAACAATCAGTATTACATCCCTTCTTTTTTTCTTAGAGCCTGTATCTTTATTATTTGTATTTCCCATTATGTGTATTTACCCCATTTTCTTCTTAATATCAGAATTATACCTTATTAATTATATACTATTAAATTACGCTATTAATAATATGATAGATAAAATCCGGCACTTATATTATTCCATTAACTAATAATTGTAAAATACATTTTAACACTGATTATAAAATATATTCTAAGTTTATTGCTTCGTTTTTAACACTCATATTTTATTATAAATTATATCATTATAATATTTCAATATATTTCTATAATTTTTACAATGTAATTCAGATAAAGGTTTCAAATAAAAAAGACAGAGTAAAAGAATTATTCTTTCTCCTCTGTCTTTTGCTGAATTAATATTAAACTATATATTCTGCCGTAATCATTATTAACTAATATATACCTCTACTGCTTCTGCTGTAAATGTATTATCTTCTTTGGACACTTAGCGGCACATAAACCACATCCAACACACTTATCATAATCAATGTGAGCTATGTTATTTTCAACTGTAATAGCATCAAATTTACACTGCTTTGTACAAAGCATACATCCGATACAGCCTACTGAACATGCTGCCATAACATCTTTACCCTTATCCTTAGATGCACATGTAACAGCATATTTTGCCTTATAAGGTATAAGCTCGATAAGATGTCTTGGACATGTAGCAACACACTTACCACAAGCCTTACATTTTTCCTTATCTACAACTGCAATACCATCTTTAATATATATTGCATCAAATGGACAGGCCTTAACACATGAGCCATATCCCATACATCCATATGTACATGCCTTAGAACCACCATTTGGTGCAAATGGCATTACTGTACATTCTTCAACACCCGAATACTTGTAATTTTCTTTGGCACTGTTACAATCTCCTGAACATTTAACAAATGCTGTCATTCTTACACTGTCACCAACCTCAGCACCCATAATGGCTGCTATCTTAGCTGCAACAGGCTCACCACCTACAGGACATGCATTAACATCTGCTTCTCCTGCTGCGATTGCCTTAGCAAGTGCATCACAACCTGCATATCCGCAGCCACCGCAGTTATTACCCGGAAGTTCTGCTCTTACATCTATTTCCTTCTGGTCAACCTCTACTGCAAACTTCTTACCCATAAAACCAAGGAAGAGTCCGAGTATAAGACCTACACAGCCTACTACAACTGCTGCAATAATAATACCTGTCATATTACTGTCTCCTCCCTATTAAAGTATACCTGAAAAACCGAAGAATGCAATTGACATAAGTCCTGCTGTAAGAAGAACTAATGGCATTCCCTGAAAGCTTTCCGGAACATCGTTAAATTCAATTCTTTCACGAATACCAGCCATGATAATGATAGCAATTGTAAAACCAATTGCTGTACCAAAACCACAGATTACCGATTCAATGAAATTATAACCATTCTGTACATTAGTAAGTGCAACACCAAGAACTGCACAGTTAGTTGTAATAAGTGGAAGATATACACCAAGAGCCTCATAAAGTGAAGGCGATGTCTTCTTCAGGAACATTTCAACAAACTGAACTAATGCTGCAATAACAAGGATAAATACGATTGTATTTAAGTATGTTAAATCAAGTGGTGTTAATATAAAGTCATATATAAGACTGCAAAGCGCTGATGCAACAGTAATAACACCGATAACTGCTCCACCCATTCCTGCTGCTGTGTTAATCTTCTTTGATACTCCAAGGAAAGGACACAGACCAAGGAACTGGCTTAATACTACATTATTTACTAATGCAGCACTTATAGCAATAATTAATAAATTCATTATAGTCTCCATTCCTGCACATATAAAATGTGCAATAAAATATTAAGCTTGCGTTATGACACAGACTATTTACGTCTATGTGGTCATTGTTCATATACCTATAATCAATAACCTCTATGCATCCTTTTCGTCATCTCCGATATAATCAGGAACTTCTGCCTGCTTCATACCATGTTTTCTCTTAATTCTGTTCATAACAGCAATACACATTGCAAGAACAAAGAATGCTCCAGGAGCAAGAATAAAAATACTTGCAGGAGTATAACCCATTGTTGAGAAATCAACTAATGCTGAACTGCCTGTTGAAAGGATTGTTCCTGCACCAAGAAGTTCTCTTACTGCACCAAGAATTGTGATGGCACATGTAAATCCAAGACCCATACCAAGACCATCAAATGCTGATGGAATTGCAGGATTCTTAGAAGCATATGCTTCTGCACGTCCAAGAATAATACAGTTTACAACTATAAGCGGAATATATATTCCCAGTGAATCATAAAGTGATGGAAGGTAGCCCTGCATAAGGAACTGTACCATAGTAACGAATGAAGCAACGATAACGATAAACGCTGGCATTCTTACTCCATCAGGAATAACTTTTCTAAGTAATGATATCATAAGGTTAGACATCACTAATACAACTGTTGAAGAAAGTCCCATACCAATACCATTGATTGCTGATGTTGTAACGGCAAGTGTCGGACACATACCAAGTGTTAAAACAAAAGTAGGATTTTCTTTAATTAAACCATTATAAAGTCTTTCAACACATTTATTCAATTGTAGCACCTCCTACTGTCTTTACATTAGCAGAAGCAAGTCCGTTATATACAGTTAAAGCAGCATTAACACCTTTAACAACCGCCTTAGATGTAATTGTTGAACCACCGATTGCATCCACCTTATCATCTGCTGATGAACCTGTGCCGTCTTTAACGACATTAAACTTACTTACTTTTTTGCCTTCTAACTGTCCAAGAAATGTCGGATCAGTCTTAGCTCTCATACCAAGACCGGCTGTTTCACTGATTGAAAGAATTGATGTACCTGAATATGTACCATCAGCCTTAATACCAACAGAGAACTTGATATCTCCGCCGTAACCGTCACCAGCCACAACAGTAACAACAAAACCAATAATCTTATTATCCTTAACACCTGCTACAACCTCTGTTATCTCATCTGCAGAGTAATCCTCATCTCCCTTAGCAAGATACGATGTAGCACCATCAGCTGCAGAAAAACCATCTATCTCTTCAAACTTATCTGCATCTGCCATAACAGCTCTATAAGCTTCCTGTTTAGCTTTTTCATTCTGGTTAGCTATTGGTGTCTTAGTAATATCATAAACTGCACCAAGTAAAATACCAGCTACAAGTGTAATTGCAAATAATATACATGCATCTTTAATAATCTTATTCATTATTTTGCAGCCTCCTTTACCGGTTTTTTCTTACCAAATGACTTTGGCACTGTTACCATCTCAATAAGTGGTACTAAAAGGTTAGAGAAGATAATTGCATAAGAAACACCTTCCGCTGAACCACCAAACATTCTGAATATGAATGTAAGTAAACCTAATATAACACCGAATACAATCTTGCCGGCAGGTGTAATTGGTGATGTAACATAATCTGTTGCCATAAAGAATGCACCTAATATAAGACCACCACCACATATCTGTTCAGCTAAATAAGTCACATCAAACTGATGACCCGGAGCGAAAAGGAATATAAGTACTGCAAATGTAGCAACATATGTTAAAGGTATTCTTAAAGAAATAACCTTACGTGCAAGAAGATATACAGCACCAATTAAAAGACAGACTACAGATGTCTCACCGATAACACCACCTGTCTTACCGATAAACATGTCAAAAAGGCTTACTGTACCCTCTGCTTCTCCACCCGGCTTTAAAATAGCCAGTGGCGTAGCTCCTGACACTCCATCATAAACAAACTTTGTCATTGGTCCTGTAAATGCAATAAGAAGAAAACATCTTGCTGCAAGTGCAGGGTTCATAAAATTCTGTCCCAAACCACCAAATAACTGCTTAACAATAATAATTGCAAATGCACAGCCGATAATTTCGAATCCAACATTTAATGTTGGTGGAACATTAAGGGCAATTAAAAGACCTGTAACTGCTGCACTAAGATCCATAACAGTAATCTTTTTGTGCATCAGATACTCATAAAGAGCTTCAAATGCCATACATGCAGCAATACCTACTACAATTCTTATAAGAGCATCAATCCCAAAGTTATAAACACCAAATATACTAGCAGGTGCCAGAGCAATAAGAACATCTCTCATTATTGTCTGAGTTGTATCCTTGCTTCGTACATGAGGATTTGTCGATACGTTAAATAAATCACTCACTGATTTGTCCACCTTTCTACTTCTTTCTTCTGTTAGCCATGATTGTTCTTCTCATTGACTTAATCTGCTGTGTTAATGGTCTCTTAGCCGGACAGACAAATGAACAGCTTCCACATTCAACACATTCCATACCATCAAACTTAAGGAAACCGGCTTCGTTGTTTCTTGAAGCAAAACCGGCAAGCTTAGCCGGAAGAAGATGACTTGGACATCCCTCACCACATCTGCCACATCTGATACATGCTGATGTTTCAAGCTTTGATACAATATCTTCCTTCATAACAAGAAGTGATGAACTTCCCTTAACTACAGGAACATCAAGACTATACATGGCAAAGCCCATCATAGGACCACCTGAAATATATTTCTCTGGTTCACCAACAGGTCCGCCTGCTGCATCAAGAAGCTGTCTGTAATTCATACCAAGCCATACATAAAAGTTGCCAGGATTCTTAACACCATCACCTGTTACAGTAACAATTCTCTTAGTAAGAGGCTTACCTTCAATTACGGCCATATAAATTGAATAAATTG
>URAI01000032.1 GCA_900545725.1 uncultured Eubacterium sp. | reverse complement strand
TAAACCCTGTGGCAGAAATTAGGTCGTAGTGTTACAAAAAAGCTTGACCACAACACATCTTTCTTAAATTCTTCTGAGTACTGTGTAGCCATGTCTTAATCCTCCAATCTTTAACTTTAATAATAAATCTATATTAAGGATTATTCCATATCTAACTTGTACTATTTAAATTCTAACACCATTACGAATCTGTCCGATGTAGTGCAACTACCGTCTCCACATGGCTCGATAGGTCCGGATTGATGTCGGTCATCTGGAACCTATCCAGACTAATATGGCATGTAGTAAAATATCTCCGTTTGTTCGTGGAAACATATCTACAAATTCTGTAGCAAAAATACCTTGATACATTCTGCTACCCATATCGCAGCCTGAACCTTGTTTGTCCACGGAAAAAGTTCAACTTTTTTATTCATTTCTACTATGTATAGTGATTCCAACATAAAAGTCAAATCTTGCGGAGAATCTCCATCGCCTCAACCTTGTCCGTTCTTCCTACAAGGAACAGGTCAACGGCTATTTTTAGACCTAACTGATGGCCTTGCTTCCATGCACTCGACCTTATATACTGAGAAATGTGCATTAAACAGAGAAACAATCCTATTACTTCTTCGCATTCTCTTCCAATTCCAACATGTATTTATCAAAGTCAGACATAAACAATCTGTCCTGAATAACACGATACTTTTCAAATTCAGTCTCTGCTTTAGCCTTGGCAATCTCTGCCGTGATCTTTCCTGAATTCTGAAGGACCTCTCTGTCATCAGCCATCAGGAATAAATCCAGACGCTTTGCCCAGTCCTCCATTGTCATCGGAATGTGACGCTCTGCACGATCCTCTGCCAGATCCAGGTATGCCGAAACGATACGCTCTAATGAACGCATTTCCTGATCAGAAAGATAATTTTTTGCAACACTCACATCACTTTTTACAATCTTTCCTTCCGGTGCTGCTGCCCACGTGGTCAGCCCCATATGTGGCTTATCAGCATCTGCTCGCTCATAAATCAATTCTGCTGCTGTATGACCGTGAACTGCATAATGCATCTTGTTCTGCACCTTAGCAAAGAACTGCTTTGTCGTTTTTGCTGTGCGGTCGTAATCAAGAGCTGTAGCATAGATGTCCGTTATCTTCTGATAGAATCTACGCTCAGATAAACGGATCTCACGAATCTGCTCAAGCAAACGATCAAAATATTCTGTTGTGAGCACGGAACCACCGTTTTTCAGACGCTCGTCATCCATGACCCAGCCTTTGATGGTGTAGTCTTTTACGATGCCATTTGCCCACTTACGAAATTGCACTGCTCGCTCATTGTTTACCTTGAATCCAACAGCAATAATCATTTGAAGATTATAATGTTTCGTATCACGAGTGACCTGGCGTGAACCTTCGGTTTGAACTATCCGGAAATTCCGGATAGTTGCGTCTTCCTCAAGCTCTGAGTCGGAATAAATCTTCTTAATATGCTCATTGATTGTACGAACATCTACATCATATAGTGTGGCCATCATCTTCTGTGTCAGCCATATATTCTCATCCTCATAGCGCATCTCAATACTGTCCTGCTGATCGCCGACAGATGCAACATAAGTCAAGTATTCTGCTGCGCTGGAACGGATGGTTATTTCATCTTTTTTCTTTTTCAAATAAGAGGCCTCCTTTATAAATCGAAATGCGTTTTTGCTATTGTATTTAGCTGTCCTGCTATTTCATCAAATGATAAATTCAAATCCAGAGTCCTGACAGTAATCTGGTTTCCACTCATCTGATACACATTATTCGGATATATCGCTTCATCAGTCTTGGCATACAAAAGCATTCCCGAAACCGTGTGGTCCTTCTCTCTCAGTTCATATTCCTTGTTTTTCACATAAGTAAAAATCTGATAAAGATTGCCTGAATGAAGTGTATGCTTGTCAAACTGCACCTGTGTGCTGTGCTCATAGTACTTTGCGTCGATAATAAGAACCTTCTCACCACTTTGGAGCATAATGTCACTTTGCATCACAGGCAACAAAGAGTTTTCTTCATTGTCCAGCTGCCAAGGAATCTGTGATGCATTTGCGGTAATCTGATTTTTAAACTCTCTCCTATAATATTCCAGGATAAACTTCTCATACAATCGACACATTCGCTGCTCGTCTAGAAAGTCCATCAACTTGGTATGCCCATTCGATTGTGTTTGCAATAGACCCTTTACTACCAGGTAGCATATCGAAATTAGCATACGATAAGTCTGGTTATTTCGATTGTACTGAACATTCCAATTTACCGTATACAAATCAATAAAATCCACCTCGCTGAAATACACCATTAACTTTCTAAGATTTTTCTTGCGCTGTTTCGATATATTTGAACACAGGAGAAGTTCAACTGTAGATTTGATGATCCGATTCATGATGCTGTTAACTGAAAACTCATCGTATGTACAGATTAGCTGTTTCCGTAACATTGACTGTGTCTTGATGGACTCTGCAATATCAATCTTTCCTCGCAGAGAAGAGAGTGCCTCCGTCTGCGGAATATATTCTTTACCAAGTCCTCGCTTTATCTGAATCGCGATACCTTTTTCTAAGATAGCCGCCATCAGCTCGCCAGTATTATTAAATTGTTCTGTGGCTATATTCTTATAACCTTGCTCATTCAATACCTGAAATGCATAGGACAGCATATAATAGATGTTTTGAATCGGTATCACTTAATCGTACTCCTTAGATTTTCGCTCCAATCTTTCACCTTCATAGGTTCATCAAACCAGTATTCTTTCAATAAAGGTATCAGCTCATATTCCACAACACCATAAAGCCAACTATCGTCAATTGTATCAGGCTGTAAATTACAGAAGTAGCTGTGACCAATACAGAACCCTTCGCCCAGAGATTCATCGACGGAAATCTCTCTATTCAAACTCTCGACGCAACTGATCAGTTTGTTGAACTTCTCATTATCTAATGCCATGCGGTACTCACGGAACCCCGGAGTCTCAAAACCCGGCTTGATATCAAAGAAAGCAAACCTTCTACGAAGTGCATAATCCAGCATAGCCAGGCTTCTGTCTGCAGTATTCATCATGCCAATAATATAGACATTCTTCGGCACTGCAAACTTTTCATCCGAATACAGAAGCTGTAGCGCATTTCCTCGCTTATCATTTTCAATCAGCATAAACAGCTCGCCAAAGATCTTACTCAGATTGCCGCGATTGATTTCATCTATGATAAAGAAATACTCATTATCACTATCTACCTCGGCCTTCTTGCAGAAATTGTAGAATGCCCCCTTCTTCAGTTCAAATCCTGTAGCAGATGGACGAAAGCCCATAATAAAATCTTCATAGGAATAACTCTGATGGAACTGTACCATCATGACACGCTCTACATCTTTTACCCCCATCATAGAATAGGCCAAGCGCTTAGCAGCATATGTTTTTCCTACTCCTGGTGCACCCTGCAAGATAATATTTTTCTTATTTCTAAGCAAGCCAACTAATCTGGTATAATTATCTTCAAACATGTACACATCATCCAGGAAATTTTCTGCTGTGTACTCCGGATAGGCAATTTCCTGCTCATCATCTGTAATATCGTCTTCCTCAAACAAAGCCTTAATTTCTTGTACGAAGTCACTATATGGCGTAATATCGGTCAAAGTCTTCTGAGGGGACTGATGATTAATTGTCCAATCGCCCTTGTTCGTCCAATTTACTTTTCTAACATTGGAATATTCATCTGTGCGATCTGCATCATATTCATAATCAGACTCAACAATTCCTTTGCCAAGAATTCCATTATTGCCTTTTTTAACGTATACCACGTCGCCAATCTTAATATCATGTACAAACTGCCAAGTAGCATGAGCTGAATTCTTATAGGAACTGCTATCACCGTATTCTTTCTTCATCTGCTGTTTCATTTCATCCTTAGAGCTGAATACTCCAAGATCTCCAATCTCGCCCCAGCCCAGAAGCATATAACCGTTCTTATAACACTCTTCCCATTTATCAGCGTTTTGTCCTGGAGCATAAATCCAGTAATGAACTGTATCGACATCACTATCTGCAAGAGCATCGCTATCATTCGTTTTCTTACTCTTTGCATCAGAGACACCTTTTTTGAAAATATCCGATGCCATCTCCGCTGTTAATTCCACTGACTTGCCTGCTTCAGTAAGTGTCCACACACCTCTTACGCTTTTATCAATATATCCCGCTCCAACGAGATAGTTTCTGGCGAAAGCAACTTCATTTTCAAATTTGTTAACCTTCGTTTTCCCTCTGGTTTCGCTTACTATCTCATCCGACAAATGCTCGTTTTCTATAATTTTCTTTCTCGCTTCTACCGGTGTCGCAGATCCTCCTAAATCGCGTAACGCCTGTAGCAATGGCATAAACCACTTAAGAAATTCTGCTTTCGAAGTCTTTTTACCTTTTTCAGCAGCCTTTTCCTGATTGACTTGCTCAGAGATCACCCAGGCCGTATAGGATAAATCAGGAAAGTTCTTGTATTTATATTCACCTGCATCCAGAGCTTTCTTACACAAATCCTTTATTTCAAGATAATCTGCAGCATACGGCACTTTCTTAAGCTTCTTCTCGGCTGCGACAACAAACTCGCCAGACATATTCTGGACATCTGCTATAAACCAGCGGTTTCTGGAATCCAAGTTGATAAATGTATAAGGACGAATCCAATAAAGGCCCATCGTAATATTCCAGCGAATGCAAAGCTGATCATGTACCTTGTCATAAGCCTCGGAGAATTTCTGACGGTTATCCTCTGTGTCATTGTCAGCCAATGCAAGAGCTACCTCAAACAAACTCCACAAGTTATCAATATCATTTGCTTTTCTATCATCCTTAAATCCATAAAACGTTGCCTTTAGATTATTAAGAACCGGAATTCCATCAAAATTGCTCGGCACAGTTGCAGCAATTCCAAACTCTGACGCTATCCCGTTAAGAATAGCAATTCTATTAGCATTTGTTATTCCCTTGTTGAATGTGCCAAAGATGGTGAACGGATCAATATCAATAATCTCATCACCACTTTCAAGTTTCGGAACACTAATTCCAACAGTGTCATACACCGCATACATTTTCTGAATAAGAGTCTTTCTATCAGTTTTGAAAGGAAGAAGCTTAGTAGCAAACTCCGTGTAAAAATCTATCCAATCGTATTGCATTTAATAAAGTACCTCCTTATGCATTATCCCAATTTTGAACTACCAAGTGGCTCAAATCCACAAGATTCCAACATCTCATTAATCTCATATATGCTATTCTCGGCACATGAGCTTAATACGCATCTATAAGCATTATTTTGTGGATTAGTTGGCTTTATATTGAAATCGGTTTTCCCAACTAACATTTCTGCTTCAGGCACTGAAAGCTGCAATCCGTAACACAATCCCAAAACCGTTTGAATTGTTGTGGGATATTCTTCTTCATTTCTTAATCTCTGTATTGTACGTTCGCCCACCAATGAGGCGTCTGCTAATTTCTTATTAGAAAGCTTTTTCTCTTTCATAAGCTGTACCAATGTTTCAGAGAAGGCTCCTGGATACAATCTCATTGCATCAGCACTTCGACTTGCTCTCTGAATTTGAGATAACAATGTTCTGTTGTGAGCATTCATCTCAAATGAGTATTCTTGTGCTGCCACCTGACTCGGTGTCTTGTACATCATTTGGGTATAGTATTTTTGTCCCTGATACTTCGACTGATAACTATATCCCTTATCAAAAGCAAGACAACATTCATCCATGTGAGATAAAGCATACTGTGTAAGTTTTACTCGCCCATCTGAATGTATGATATACTTCTCATCACCAAGGCAAACATGGCCCTCAACATAAACAAACTTTCCTGTATCAATGGCTTTTCTAAAGTCTTTATTTAAACAATACGCCTTAAATAAATCAGCTGATGATATTGTGAATGATTGATTATCCGTCAAGGCTGAGGCATCAAATGAAAATGGAGTAACATATTGTCCATTAACATATGTAAATGCACCATCAACTTTTGCATACCCCATTTCTCTTATGCGCATCTTAACTGCCTGTTTTGATAATCCGTAGAAATCAGCTAATTCTGAAATCATTTTCTCGATTTGATAACCATCAGTACCTTCAAAATGGATATGATACTTTTCTATGAGTTCTGAAATTTTTATTTTTGCTGTATTGGTTGGCATCAAGATATGTGGAGCAACACCGTTAGCTTGCCACTCCATCCAATCTACAGCCTTCCACTTTTCTGAATCTTTTGCATTGCTACCTATAGAACACTGTATTATTTTCCCTAATTCATCATTTGCTCCAAGCATCTTCATCAAAGCATGATACGGTTGATGCCTATACCAATGGAAGCACTCATGCGCAATGGTAAAGTTCACAGTACCTAAGGTTCGCTCATAATAAACACGAGGGTCTATCAAAACTGTTCCACGTTTGGCATTTCTGATAACGATATTCTTGTTTTTATCCTTAATATTTCCGTCTTCAAAAACAACCAAACCAAAAATATCAAGTTCTGATGAAAGTAACGAATCTTCTATAATCAAAAGGCCCATATCCTCTGCAATCTTTCTAATAGGAACAGGTACCGGTTCCTGTAAAGCCAAAGGATAATATTTCTCCAAAAATTTTGTAGCTTCATTTTCAAAAGCATCTCTGGAAATAATCGGTACTAATTCACCAGAATACTTGTCATTATCTGAATCTTCCTGTTGCTCACATTCATTAATATTTATAATTTCAAAATCTGTTAATTCCACACCTAAAAGAACGTTACACTTTACATCAAGCCATTTTTCAGTAAACGAAACTCTACCA
The DNA here is from genome assembly GCA_900545725.1 of uncultured Eubacterium sp. GTDB lineage: Bacteria > Bacillota > Clostridia > Lachnospirales > Lachnospiraceae > Lachnospira. The sequence continues at coordinate 16,106 of URAI01000032.1, read as the reverse complement.
GTTGAAGATATGGAATGTTCGATATCACAACTTACGATTACAGAAAAACTAATCGCACCATCATCCACTTGTTCAATATGGATTACATTTTGGATTTCAATATCTGATAGTGTAGCTTTATTCTCTTTCACTTTTTCCGTCATATAATCAAGAACAGCGTCTTTTATCTCATCATATCTTCTTTGGTCGATTAATTTTTGTAAAGGACTTTCATCCTGAGCATCATAATAGTCTAGTCTTGAATCATTCAATTCTTTTCGTACTGCTCTCCAGTTTTTCATATACATGTCCATATATGCAATGAATGTAGAATTATGCGTACGTTCCCTCAAATGAATCAATTCATGTAAAATAACATATTCTAAACATTCAATAGGTTTTTGGGCCAACTGCAGATTAAACCACAGCTTCTTTTTTTCAGTGTTACAGGTTCCCCAACGCGTAACCATATATTTTGTTTGCCATGACTCACAGTGAAGCGCAGTAATTTGTTCCCATTTAGGAAGAAGTCTTTCTATCTCAACTTTTAGTAAGCTACGATACTGCTCACGCACATAGTTTTCTCGTTGCTTAACCGTACTATCTTCTCTCATTGAGAGAATCACTTTATCTCCTTGAATTTCAAAGCTGTTCTTTTGAGCATCTGGTACAAAGGATAAGTAATACTGTTTCCCCCAGATGTACATAGTTTCACCGCTAACATACTGTCGCTTAGCACTTCTTGGTTGCTGCTGGAACTTCTCAATTTGTTTTTTTATCCAACTGAGATTGGTTCGAGCATACACCTCGATTGCCTTATCATCCATTGATAATGGTGCCGAAACAACAACATGTCCATCAGGCGGTTTTATCTGAAGGTGCATGTTCTTAATATTCTTTTTTTGAATATCAATCGGTATGCCCGAAATCACAATTCTCATCTATTAATATTCCTCCTGCTTCTCAATAATCTTGTACAGATGTTCAACCTCTGTATCATCATTGAGAATTGCAAACAACGCTCTCTTGATTCTTCTTTCTTTGATTGAATCCCCACGAAAACCACTCATCTTACTATCCATAACAGCTTTATGAAGTTCAATAGCCAACGCTTCATCTCCGCCAACATTATCATATAATGCTTGCATGGCTTTACTATGTCTCACACTTTCAGGATAGTCTTCATTTTCTTCCGGATGGTCAACATTCTTTGCGAGTTTAATATATTCATCAAGAAGTTCCTTATAGGACAAAACGCCCTTCTGTCTATCTTGAATCAGTTTATCCAAAATCGCTGACATCTTTTCATAGTATTTTGGATTTACAGTTACCTTTTCTACCATTTTACGACGGATATTGTTTTCAATTGCTTCGGCCGCACCTTCTTTCTGACCAGAAGGCGTATCTTCTCCGGTCATCGTCTCACCTTGATCCATTACGAAATCGAGAAGTGTTAGGTCATCAAATTCACCAATTTTGATACTATCAGAAGCCATAATGTAATTATCAATAAGTTTGCGCATATCCGGTTCATATGCCTTAAAATCTAAGAAGTCGCCGCTCTTGTTTCCAATAGTCTGTTTAAGTTCAATATAAAAATGAACTTTATTCTCATAATCATTCATTTCCGCTGCCGTGCATTCGTCAACCATGTATTGTTTAGCTTCTGCAAATGCACGAACTAAACTACTAACAAGCTTATATAATTTTTCTCTAAGGCGAGCATAGATTTCATCCATGTCTTCGCTCATACCGGAAACTCCACAGAAATAATGCAAATACTGCAGATCTTCTCTTGGTGCTTCAACGCCTTCACAGAGTTCTTCCAATTCCTCGTAAATCTCTTTGAAATGTTTAATTGATTCGGCAGCTCTGTCTTTAAGAAGTCCATCTACATCTTCAGGGGCATAGTTCTCAAATGCTCCAGATGTGTACTTATCCATAGCATTTTTCAAATTTCCAAAAAGCTGCTTGTAATCCACAATATAACCAAATTCCTTGGTATCACCATCTAATCTATTTACACGACAGATAGCTTGGAATAAACCGTGGTCTTGCATACTCTTATCAATGTAAAGATATGTACAAGGAGGTGCATCAAATCCTGTGAGAAGCTTATCAACTACAATAAGTAGCTTCATATTCGCAGGCTCATTGATAAACTTTTCCTTTGCCTCTTTCTCAAATTCCTCCACTTTCTTCTGAATAGAAACTTTCTCCGGAAGATTGTCAGGATCAAGTCCTAACATGCGAAGATAAATCTCATATTTTTCAAAAGTCTCTGTTTCCTCATCTGCACTTACGGTATCTGTTCTGAGGTCTCCTGCCTGTGGTGTATATGATGAAATGATTGCACATTTTTTAAACCCACGCTGCTGGAAAATTTCATAATATTTGCATGCTGAATAGATAGAATCCGCTACAAGAATTGCATTTCCATTACCATCCATCAAACGAGGTTTCAAATCAAAATCCTGAATGATGTCCCAAGCAACACGCTCAAGTCTTGAACGTGAACTATAAATCTTCTGCATGCTTGCCCATTTTTCTTTCAACTTTGCCTTTGCTCTGCTTGAAAGCGTACGAGTCTTTACATCAAACCACTGGTCAATCCTGTCATGGACTGTAATATCCTGTGGAATATCTCTATATTCGTATCTTAAATCAAGTACAACACCATCTCTAACCGCTTCATTGTATTTGTAGCTGTGGATGTATGTTCCGAAAACTTCGATACTTGTTTTCTTATCTTTCTTTAATAACGGTGTACCTGTGAAACCAATAAAGATTGCTTCCGGCATAATTGCCTGCATTGCTGCATGTAATTTACCAGACTGAGTTCTGTGACACTCATCAACAAATACAAAGATTTTACCCTTTGCCTTAAAATCGGCAGGAAGCGCTTTTTTTAACTCATCAATATACTTGTCGTAATCGGATTCTGTAGCTTCGCCACCACGACGGCCAAACTTATGCACCAATGAACACAACAGTGAATCATCATAAGAATTCAATTTTTGAAGCAAGTCATCACAACTCTTGGTTCTGGTGATTTTTTCATCGACGCCGATATAAGTCTTTTCAATCTGTTCATCCAGCTCATCCCTGTCTGTTACAATAAGCACGCGAGGATTTTCTTCTTGACAATTCGCAAGAATCCATTTTGAAAGCCAAACCATAGTAAGTGTTTTACCACTACCCTGAGTATGCCAAATAATGCCGCCACATTGCTTTGCCAATCTGTTCTGCGTACGCTTGATGCCATAAAACTGATTGTATCGACATACCTTTTTGATTCCTTTGTCATACACAACAAAGTTTTCAATAAGGTCAATAAAACGTTTTTTATCAAACATCTGGTAAAGTTGCTGTAAGAGCAGATTATCAATATGGTCGCAATAGTCCATTATGCGTGCATCTTCCGGATCACGCTCATCTTCATTTTCATGAAATCCATCCGGCTTCCATTCCATATAATATTTTTCACCGGTCAGTATTGTTCCATAGCGAAGACCCTCTATTTCATTACCGGCCATACAGAATTGCATCGTCGTAAAGAATGGCGCAATGAATCCATCTTTCTGGTTTGTCAGATTTTGACGAATACCATTAGAAACAGAGACACTACTTTTCTTCAATTCAATGACAGCCATCGCAATACCATTCACATAAATTACGATGTCTGGTCTCTTTTCCTGACGGTCAACTACTGTAACTTCCTCCGCAATCGCAAAATCGTTATTAGTAGGTGCTTCAATATCCATAAAGTAAACTGTCTTCGGTGCTCCGTCGGCTGTTTCCTTTACCTTTGCACCGTATTTCAAAAGGGAATAGACTTTATGATTTGCATCATACAAACCATGTGTCATATCATCTGCTGCTTTTACTAGTTCAGAAACAGCACCGTCAATTAACTTCTGGCTGTATCCGCTAAGGCGTAAGTACGCACGAAGACGGTCTTCACGGATGTTCTTATTTGCGGCGTCTTTTAAATTGCCTAAATATTCATAATCAAGGATATCTCTATCCTTAAAGAAGCTAACTACACGATCTTGGGTAGCTCTTTCAGTGTCGCCAATACTCATGCGTACATTCCTCCTTAAACTAATAATTTATATTAATTATTAATTTTTCTAATTTTCATTTGAAACTACACCATTAACTACTTTAAATATTCTATTAATGGAAAATCTGTTATTAACAAACTCATCAAGACCTGTACAGGTAATAATCGTCTGTATATCGCCAATACTGTCAAGCAGAAAATTCTGTCTGTTTGCATCAAGCTCCGACAAAACATCATCAAGCAGCAATACAGGAGTGTCATTAATTACTTTCTTTACAAGTTCAATCTCTGCAAGCTTAAGTGATAAGGCACATGTCCTTTGCTGCCCCTGCGAACCATATTTTCTGACATCCTTGTCATTGATAAAAAATGCCACATCATCTTTATGAGGTCCTACGTTTGTCATCTTAAACTTGATATCCCTTTCTCTGGAACGTATAACCTCATCTTTAAAGTTATCTGTTGTGGTACATGGTATGTATCTTAAATTCAAAATTTCTTTATTACCTGACAGTTTGCTATGAACCGGCCGTATAATGCTATTGATATTATCTATAAAATCCATACGCCTTTTTATAATCTCACTTCCATATCTGACAAGCTGCATATCCCATACATCAAGCATATCAACAAGTCCACTGTCACCAGAAAACTGTAGCTGCTTTAAAAGCTTATTACGCTGAACCACAACCTTATTGTAATTAACAAGATTACTAAGATATATCTTGTCTAACTGGCTAAGCTCCATATCCATAAAACGTCGTCTTTCAGATGGTCCGTTTTTTATAATATTCATATCCTCCGGAGAAAAAATAATTATATTAATAATACCAAAAAGCTCTACTGCACGCCGGATTGGAATACCATTAACCGCAATTCCCTTTGTCTTATTCTTTTTTAAATGCATATCAAGACGATAATTCATACCATGTTTTTTTACCATAACCTTGATATGCGCTTCATCATTTCCAAATCTTATAATATCTTTATCTTTACTCCCTCTGTGGGATTTGGAGGTAGCGCAGACATAAAGTGATTCCAGAATATTTGTCTTTCCCTGTGCATTATCGCCATAGATAATATTTATTTTATTATCAAATGTCATATTAAGAAATTCATAATTTCTATAATTTTGTAAATCTACAGACTCAATTATCACTGTAACACCTGTTCTTTAATAAATATTAATATAATATACATTATCTTTCAATCTTGATTTCCTGCCCATTGTAGCCTACTACTTCACCACCAACAAGCTTTTTGCCTCTTTGTGTCTCAACGTTACCATTGACTGTAACAAGACCATCCTGAATGACAATCTTAGCCTCAACACCTGATTCAACAAGCCCTGCTGCCTTAAGTGCCTGACCAAGTTTAATAAATTCATCTCTTAATTTAATTGTTTCCATAATTCTCCTTTTTTAATCACATTAATAATATTCCTTTTGAATATACTATTTGCAGCAAAGCAGTATTTACCGGTAATTTCTCCGACATTAGAAATGTCCGTAGAAGCGGAAAGCTTTATGCATTAAAGTTGACAGGAAGGATAAGGTAAGTATAAGTATCATCTTTATCACGTATAAAGCATGGTGCCTTAGGATTGACAAGATAGATATTAATAGTCTCATCATCAATAACCCTTAAGGCATCAATAAGAAACTTAGGATTAAAACCAATCATAATATCACTTCCGTCTTTATCAATATCAATCTCTTCGTTAGAAGAACCAAGACTTGATGAAACCTTAACTTCCAATGAACCATCTGTAACATTGATAATAATAGGTTTTTTATCATCTTCTTTAATTAGAAGATTAGCTCTATCTATTGAATCTAATAAATCTTTTTTATTGATAACAATCTTAGTCTTATAATCATTAGAGAGCATCTGATTAACTCTGAAATATTCGCCCTCAATAAGACGAGAAACAACAGTAGTATCATCAAATTCAAATAAAATGTGATTGTCAGTAAAATAAATATTAACCTCAGACTCTGCATCAGAAGAAAGAATCTTATTAAGCTCATTAAGCGTCTTTCCGGGAACAATAACCTTGGCATTATCAGATATGCCTTTAAGGAAAATACTTCGGATTGCAATTCTGTGTCCGTCAAGAGCTATAACTTTAAAAGTACCATTATTAATCTCAAAAAGCTCTCCTGTCATAATCTTGTTATTATCATTAACTGCTATAGAAAAAATTGTCTGTGTAATAACTTCTTTTAATTCAAACTGTGATAAATGAACAACCTTATCTTTGGTAATTACAGGAAGGTATGAAAAATCTTCCCCAGACCTGCCGGCAATATTAAACCTACTCTTTTCACATGAAATTAAAGCATTAAAATTAGAATCAGTTTCTATAGTAATGTCATTATCCGGAAGCTTTCTTACAATCTCTGAAAAAATCTTAGCATCAATAGCTATCTGACCCTTTTCAATAATCTCACCTTCAACAATTGATTCAATTCCAAGTTCCATATCATTAGCAGTAAATTTAATAGAATTAGTCGTAGCATCAATAAGGATGCACTGTAAAATATTCATTGTAGTCTTAGAAGGTACTGCTTTAAGAACAATATTGACTGCCTTAGACAGGTTACTCTTTGTAAAGATTAATTTCATAGTGTGTAAAACTCCTTTCAGGTATAAATGAAGAAAAAAAACTCCAGATATAAATAAATAAAAATTAGTAGTAGTAGTAGTAGTAGCTGTTAATATGTTAATATGTGCCTCAATCCCAGTAAATATAAGACTTTAAGCTATAAAAAAAGTACGTTAAAAAGCTCTTAATCTGATGTTTATAGTTTAGGGATAAATCAAAACGGCATAAAATGAATAAATATGCAATGTTAATAACAAATACCTAATTAACATAAAAATCACAGCATCTGCACATAGTTATTGTGGAAAACCATTAAGAAGGATTAATCTTCTTGATAAGGATATCCACAGTGCTTTTTGTAGCCTCATTTGTTACTACTTCTTTGGCTATCTTATCTGCACCATACATAATGGTAGTGTGATCCTTGTTTCCGAGTGCTTTTCCAATAGACTGAAGTGGTACCGTAGTCATCTGGCGGCAAAGATACATTGCAATCTGTCTTGGATATACTATATCCGCATTACGCTTCTTAGATAGAATATCAGCAGGAGTAATGCCAAAGTGGTCTGCTACAATTTCAATAATAAGCTCAGGTGTAACTTCTTTTTTGGCGTCAGGTGTGATAAGATCCTTAAGCGTTTCTTCAGCAAATTCAACAGTAATTGGACTGTGTGAAAGTGTAGAAAATGCAGAAAGCTTCGTCAATGCACCCTCAAGTTCCCTGATGCTTGATTTTATATGATTAGCAACAAAGTCCTTGACCTCATAAGGAATATCATATCCGCCAAGTTCTGCTTTCTTATTAAGAATTGCCATCTTTGTCTCATATGTAGGAATCTGGATATCAACAGGAAGCCCCATCTCAAATCTGGTACGAAGTCTTTCGGTAAGAGTTTCCATCTCTTTAGGCGGCTTATCAGAGGTAATAACAATCTGTTTACTGTCCTGATAAAGTGCATTAAAGGTATGGAAAAATTCTTCCTGAGTAGATTCCTTACCGATGATAAACTGGATATCATCAATTAGTAAAACATCTATATTTCTATATTTTTCCCTGAATTCCGAGTTTTTCTGGTTCTTAACAGAATCAATCAGTTCGTTGGTAAATGTCTCGGATGTGACATAAAGTACCTTAAGTGAAGGGTCATTAGCTATGATAAAATGAGCTATTGCCTGCATAAGATGAGTCTTTCCAAGACCAACGCCACCATATATAAAAAGAGGGTTGTACACATGGCCGGGAGTCTCGGCTACAGCTAAGGAAGCGGCATGTGCAAGGTTATTATTATTACCTACAACGAATGTATCAAATGTATAGTTAGGATTGAGATTCTGAAGACTCTTATTCTTTTCAGGGGGATTAAGACTTGCCTGTTTTTTAAGCTCAGCAGCCTGCTGTTCCTTAGCAGACACAAGCTTAACTTCGTATTCATGTCCCATAATCTCACAGATAGTTACGGTAAGAGGAACAAGATACTTCTTCTCTATGTAGTTAATTCCCATGTTTTCCTCAGATATAAGAAGAGTAATGGTATCTCCTTCAAGAGAATATAACTGTAGAGGTTTAATCCATGTCTTAAATGAAATATCCTGAATATCATATTCATTTTTTAATGTCTGTAATATCAGATCCCATTTTAGTTTTAGTTCTTCCATAATATATATAGGCCTTTCTGGCTAAAATTTGTAAACGTATTCTTATATATAATATAACAGAAAATAATTTTTATCAAGATAATAAACAACAATGTTGATAAGTTATAAACAATTTCAACAGCGTATTTTGACGGATTTTAGCGTATAAGGTGTATATTGCAGGCAATTTTTAACAGTTATTAACCAGTTATCAACATTTTGTGGATAACTGGTGGAAAAGATCTGTATATTGTGGGGATTGTAATGGAAAACACAAAATGCAAATTAAACAATAGTTTTACTTGACTTATAGTGCATTTATGAATATAATAAAAAGCGATGTTTTAAATTTTGACTTGATAAAATATTCCTGCCATATATATATAATGGTGAAAGAAGGAGGTGCAGTATAATATGAAGATGACATTTCAGCCTAAGACAAGACAGAGATCTAAGGTTCATGGTTTTAGATCAAGAATGAGTACTCCAGGTGGAAGAAAGGTTTTAGCAGCAAGACGCGCTAAGGGAAGAAAAAGACTTTCAGCTTAAGAGTGTTAATGCAGGCAGGTGGATTAATGGTATCCATCTGCCTTTTTGTTAATTAAATATTTTTTATAAGCAAAATATTAAGAGTTTAAGTATAATTTTAGATAATATATGTCAGGAATTGTGACAAGTTAGAGTTTAGTCACATCCTGTATTTGTGTCGGCAGCTTATAATTTTAAAGATGCAGCTTAAATGTACACAAGAATGGGGAATTTTATGAAATTTGATAATTTTGAAACATTGAGAAGTAATTTTGATTTCAAATGCGTATATAATAGGAAGAAGTCGTTTGCAAACAGGTATCTTATTATGTACATTTCAGAGAATGGAACGGATGCGTTAAGATTAGGCGTATCTGTGAGTAAAAAAGTCGGGAATAGTATCGTCCGGCACAGACTGGCAAGGCTTATAAGAGAGGCTTTCAGACTTAATGCAGATAAAGTCAACAGAGGTTATGACATCGTTGTAATAGCAAGAGCCGGTCTGAAAGATAAGAATTATTTTGAGACAGAGAGTGCCATGCTTCATCTGTTAAAGTTACATCATCTGACAGAGGATGATTGTCTTAGGAATGGAGATGAAAACTATGGGAAAAAAGGTAATGATTAAGCTTATAAGATTCTATCAGCTTGCATTATCTCCATATAAAGGAAGGAGTTATTGCAACTTCTATCCTACATGCTCACATTATGCCATTGAGGCAATACAAAGATATGGAGCTTTGAGAGGAGGCTATCTGGCATTTAAACGAATATTAAGATGTAATCCGCTTACAAAGGGTGGATACGACCCTGTGCCTATAACTTTAAAAGAAAGAAAATAGTTGTAAGTATAGGCAGATATGAGGATTAAAAAGATGGAGGTACGGTATTGTATAATTCAATAATTAGTCCAATAGCATATGTATTAGGTAAAATACTGGATATTTTATTTGTAGGGCTTCATCAGATAGGTCTTGGAAATATTGCTATTGCAATTATTATATTTACATTTTTAATTAAGCTTCTTATGCTTCCACTGACAGTAAAGCAGGCTAAGTCAATGAAGCTTAATAAGTTTATTGCGCCTGAATTAAAAGCTATTCAGGATAAGTATAAGGATAAAAAGGGTGACCAGAATGCAATGATTAAGATGCAGGAGGAAACCAAGGAGGTATATGCAAAATACGGAACAAGCCAGATGGGTGGCTGCGTACAGCTTCTTATCCAGTTCCCAATCCTTATGGCATTGTACAAGGTTATTCAGGATATTCCGATGTATGTTGGACAGTTAAAGACATTATTTCTTACAATTTTAAATGGAAGTAATGGCGGTATCATGTCAGTAAGTGATTATGCTGATAAGATGGGTCAGATATCAGCAAATGTTGACTGGTCTAATGTTGATGCAGCAGTTAAGGCTATGAACAGCTTTACGGTTGACCAGTGGAACCAGCTTAAGGATTTATTTCCTGCATTTGCCCAGATAATAGCAGATAATCAGACAAAGATTACAGAAATGAATACATTTCTTACAGTAAATGTATCACAGAATCCTATATTTGGTCTTTCGATTACAATGTTAATACCTATACTTTCCGGTGTAACACAGTATATAAGTGTTAAAGTATCACAGGGAAATGTTGAAATGGATGAAGATAATCCGGCAGCAGCCTCTATGAAGATGATGACATTATTTGCACCGCTTATGTCTGTATTTATTGCATTTTCAGTACCGGCAGGTCTTGGTGTGTACTGGATTGCAACAGCGGTATTCCAGACTATACTCCAGTTACTTGTCAATCGTCATTATGATAAGATTGGAGCAGAAGCTATAGTTAAAAAGAGTATTGAAAAGGCTAATAAGAAGCGCGCAAAGAAGGGGCTTCCACCTGAAAAGATAGCAAAAAATGCTACTGTAAATACTAAAAAGGTTGACAGCATAGAAAAGAATAAGCAAAGAATACAGAATCTTCAGGAAAAGAAAGATGCTAACGATAAGAAGATGAAAGAGATTATGGATTCTACTAATTACTATAAGTCAGCTAAACCGGGAAGTCTTGCGGAAAAAGCAGGAATGGTATCAAAGTATAACGAAAAGAGCGAAAAGAAGAAAAAATAGCAGTTAAAGGCACATTGCTGGAAAAGAGGTTGTTATGGAATATATTGAAGTTTCCGGAAAAACAGTAGATGAAGCTCTTACTAATGCATTGGTAAAGCTCGAAACTACAAGTGATAAAGTTGAATATGAAGTTGTATCTAAAGGAAGCAACGGATTTCTTGGAATAGGTGCAAAGCCTGCCGTTATAAGAGTGAGAAGAAAGCAGGAGTCGGCAGAGCCAGCAGCGGAAAGTATAATAAAGAATACTATTAAGACAGAAAGTCATGTTAAGAAGGAAGAAAAGCAGACTGCCCCAGAGAAAAAAGAAAAAGTAAAATCTCCAGTAGAGGAAACAAAGGTACAGGAAGTAAAGCCGGAATCAAAGACAGAAGTGATGTCTGATGAAGAAATAGAAAGAAGAATCAGAACATTCCTTGCTGATATGTTTAAGGCTATGGATATGGAAGTTGAAGTTAAGATTAACTTTAATAAGAAGGATGAATGTGTTGATGTTGAACTTCTTGGTAATAATATGGGAGTTCTTATTGGAAAGAGAGGACAGACACTTGATTCAATCCAGTACCTTATAAGTCTTGTAGTTAATAAGGGCAAGGAAAAATATGTAAGAATCAAGGTTGATACTGAAAATTATAGAAGCAGAAGAAAAGAGACTCTTGAAAATCTTGCAAAGAATATTGCATATAAGGTTAAGAGAAGCAAACATCCTGTTTCATTAGAACCTATGAATCCATATGAGAGAAGAATCATACATGCAGCATTACAGAATGATAAGTATGTATCAACAAGAAGTGAGGGTGAAGAGCCATTCAGACATGTTGTAATATTTATTGATAAGGATAAGGCTGAAAACAGATAATAAGCATTGTTTTAAATAATGGTATTAATTAATAGATTGCTGTGGTATTATTAACTACGGCAATCTTTTTTATTTATGTGCAATTGAGACAGTACATGAAAAATGCACAGGTGATTATATTTATAGAAATGGAGTTATTTATGGAGGATACAATTGCAGCGATATCTACCAGTACAATGAGCAGTGGTGGAATAAGCATTGTAAGAATGAGCGGATGTGATGCTATAAGTATAGCTGATAAGGTATTTAAATCAAAAAAAGGAATTAAGCTGGCTGACGTTAAAACACATACGATTCATTATGGAAATATATATAATAAAGATGAGCTTGTAGATGAGGTGCTGGTAGCAGTTATGAAAGCACCATCAACATATACAAGGGAAGATGTGGTTGAGATAAATTGTCATGGGGGGATATTAGTTACAAGAAAGGTATTAGATACTCTTCTTATGGCAGGTGCAAGAACGGCAGAACCGGGAGAATTTACAAAAAGAGCATTCTTAAATGGTAGAATCGACCTGTCACAGGCGGAGGCAGTAATCGAGGTTATTAATTCAAAAAATGAATATGCATTGAAATCATCAGTTAATCAGTTAGATGGTAAGTTATCAGAAAAAATCAGACAGATAAGAGACATTATTATAGAGGATATAGCTTTTATTGAGGCGGCACTGGATGACCCTGAACATATATCATTGGATAACTTTGTTGACAAACTGGGGATAAATGTGGAAAACTGTGTGGATAATGTGGAAAACTTATTGAAAACTGCGGATAACGGGAGAATAATTAAGGATGGCATAAGAACAGTTATCCTCGGAAAGACTAATGCGGGCAAATCAAGCCTTCTTAATGCACTTGCAAAAGAAGAACGTGCTATTGTAACAGATATTGAGGGAACTACAAGAGATGTATTAGAAGAACAGATTAATATGGGTGGAATACTTCTTAATATTGTAGATACGGCAGGAATCAGGGATACAGATGATTATGTAGAAAGTATTGGAGTAGAAAAAGCAAAAAAATATGCATCCGATGCAGAGCTTATAATCTATGTTGTAGATGCTGCAAGACCTCTTGATGAAAATGACAGTGAGATTATGGAGCTTATCAGGGATAAAAAGGTTATTGTACTTTTGAATAAATCGGACATGAATACGGTTATAGATAAAAGTGATATACAAAAGATACTTAATTGTCCTATAGTTAATGTATCTGCTAAAAATTCTACAGGAATAGATGAGCTTGAAGAGTGTATAAAGAAAATGTTCTTTGAGGGAAATATTCAATTTAATGAAGAGGTATATATTACTAATTCAAGACATAAGAAGCTTCTTAGTGATGCGCTCGAAAGCTTAAGGCTTGTTAAAGAAGGTATAGATAGCGGAATGAGTGAAGATTTTCTTACCATAGATATGATGACAGCTTATGAAAAGCTGGGAATGATTATAGGTGAGGAAGTACAAGACGACCTTGCAGATGAGATATTCAGTAAGTTCTGTATGGGTAAATAATCTTTGGTAAATAATTCTGATAAAAAGTAAATTCTTATGTAGAAAATTAAAAAACATTTTTATACAGGTATAAAAAAGAGAAAGGAAAGAAAAATGCCAAATATACGTGAAGAATACGATGTAGTTGTTGTCGGAGCGGGTCATGCCGGATGTGAGGCGGCACTGGCCAGCGCAAGGCTGGGACTTAATACAATATGTTTTACGGTAAGCTGTGAAAGTATTGCAATGATGCCATGTAATCCTAATATTGGTGGAAGCTCTAAGGGACATCTTGTAAGAGAGATAGATGCCCTTGGTGGAGAGATGGGAAAGAATATAGATGCTACTTTTATACAGTCTAAGATGCTTAATAAATCAAAAGGACCTGCTGTCCATTCACTGAGAGCACAGGCAGATAAGGCAGATTACAGCAGAAGAATGAGACAGGTAATGGAGAATACTGACAATCTTCTTGTAAGACAGGCAGAGGTGTCAGAGCTTATGGTAGAAGACGGAGTTATAAAGGGAGTAAAGACGTTTTCCGGAGCCGAATATTATGCAAAGGCTGTTGTATTATGTACAGGTGTATATCTTAAAGCGAGATGTATATATGGTGATACGAGTTATGAAACAGGTCCAAACGGACTTCAGGCGGCTACACATCTTACAGATTCCCTTATTAAAAATGGAATTGAAGTAAGAAGATTCAAGACGGGAACACCGGCAAGAGTAGATAGGAGGTCAATTGATTTTAGTAAGATGACAGAGCAGTTTGGAGATGAGAGGGTTGTGCCATTTTCATTTACAACAGATCCCGAAACAATACAAAAAGAGCAGGTATCATGCTGGCTTACATATACTAATGAGAAGACTCATAAGATTATAAGGGATAACCTTGACAGGTCACCGCTATACGCAGGAGTAATCCATTCGACAGGACCTAGATACTGTCCATCAATAGAGGATAAGGTTGTTAAGTTTGCAGATAAAGACAGACATCAGGTATTTATTGAGCCGGAGGGATTATATACCAATGAGATGTATCTTGGAGGAATGTCGAGTTCAATGCCTGAGGATGTACAGTATGAGATGTATAAGACAGTGCCGGGACTTGAAAATGTAAAGATTGTAAGAAATGCATATGCTATTGAATACGACTGTATCAATGCAGTACAGTTAAAGTCAAGTCTTGAATTTAAGAATATAAAGGGATTATTCTCAGGTGGACAGTTTAATGGAAGTTCTGGTTATGAAGAGGCAGCGGCACAGGGACTTGTAGCAGGAATTAATGCAGCGATGTATGTTAAGAATAAAGAGCCTATGATTCTTGACCGTTCAGAAAGCTACATAGGTGTATTAATAGATGACCTTGTAACTAAGGAGACAACAGAGCCATACAGAATGATGACTTCAAGAGCAGAATACAGATTGTTATTAAGACAGGATAATGCAGATTTAAGACTTACAAAGAGAGGGTTTGAGACAGGGCTTATAAGTAAGGAGCGTATGGACTCTGTAATAGAAAAAGAAAGACAGATAAAAGAAGAAATAGAAAGAGTTTCATCCGTAAATATAGGAACTGGTGAAGATGTCCAGAAGGTTATGGAAGAGTATGGAAGCACACCGCTTAAGACAGGAGCCACTCTTGCAGAGCTTATAAAAAGACCTGAGCTTAACTATGAATGTCTTGAGCCTATCGATAAACACAGACCACAGCTTAGCTGGGATGTAAGAGAACAGGTAAATATTAATCTTAAATATGAGGGGTATATAGAAAGACAGTTAAGGCAGGTAGAGCATTTTAAAAAGCTTGAAAATAAACTGATACCGGATGGTATTGAATATGAAAAGATTAACGGTTTAAGGAAGGAAGCTACGCAGAAGCTATGTAAATTCAGACCAAGATCAATAGGTCAGGCATCGAGAATATCGGGTGTATCTCCGGCAGATATATCGGTACTTCTGGTATATATGGAGCAGTTTTACAGAAATGGAGGAATAAATGGATAAGCAGCAGTTCTGTAATTATTTAAGCAATATGCAGGTGGATATAAATGATTATAAGCAGGAGCAATTCGATAAGTATTATAAAGTGCTTGTTGAATGGAACGAGTTTATGAATCTTACAGGCATTACTGAATATGAAGAGGTCCAGATAAAGCATTTTGCGGACAGCCTTGCATTGAAGGAAGCGGTCGATAAGCTTTCTGATAAGTATAAAGATATTAAGAATGTAATAACATTTGATAATAATATGAGTATTATAGATGTTGGAACAGGAGCGGGATTTCCTGGGCTTCCTCTAAAGATTGCATTTGATAAATGTAATACTACTTTATTAGATTCACTCAATAAGCGTGTTAAATTCTTAAATGAGGTTATAACACAGCTTGAGTTAAAAGGAATTGAAGCCGTACACTACAGGGCAGAAGAGGGAGCAAGAAGGCCTGAATACAGGGAACAATTTACCGTAGCTGTATCAAGGGCAGTTGCCAATCTTTCTACTCTTTCTGAATATTGTATGCCATTTGTAAAGGTTGGAGGATATTTTACAGCTTATAAATCAGGTGATATAGATGAAGAGCTTAAGGCATCTGAAAATGCAATTAATAAACTGGGTGGAAAAGTTGAGTGTGTATACAGATTCAGCCTGCCACAGACTGATATTGAAAGGTCTATAATATTTATTAAAAAGATAAAAAATACAGAAAAGAAATATCCGAGAAGAGCAGGATTACCATCAAAGGAACCTTTAGATTGAGATTTATTGAAACAAGGGTGTAGAGACGGGCAGGCTGTGGCTGATATGTAAGATTTGTACG
>URAI01000031.1 GCA_900545725.1 uncultured Eubacterium sp. | reverse complement strand
ATTTATGTCAAGTGCATCCCATTAATGAAAATCTATACAAAACATACAAATTAAACGGTCACTTCCATATAAACTTATTATGGTAATACTCCCGGCACAATATTCAAAGATGCGGAATATCCGCTATAAAGCCTGTATACTAAAGATTAAAAATAAAAATAACATTGTATAAATATTAACAATATTTTTGCATGGAAAGAATATAATACTTTTTTGATTATTTTACAACAATTAATACATAAAAAATACAATAAATTAATACAAAAATGTAACAGAATATTGTTGTTTTATTTAATAAAAAAACATCACATGAAATATACAGCTTCAAATACCATCTGCCAATCCGGTTACTGTAAATATATCATATGATGTCTTTTAAATATTAATATTTTGTTATCACACTGCAATTTGTTATAAAAACAGGCTATGCACTACAATTATAATTGACGTAGCATATCTGATTTTTTCATAACAGGTCTTAATGCCAGATATAAAGCAGTTGCAACTACTACTGCTATTACCGCATTAACAGATGTTGTTACTGCACCTACCTTTGCAAGTGCCTTAGCAAGATCCTGCTGTACTCCGAGCAGATAAGTCTTATAGAAATATCCTACGATTGGATCCGCTACGACATTAAATGCCATACCACATATACTTGAAACTATTGTTGCAATAGTAACATATTTTGCTGGGTGATCCTTTGAAATGTGGAAAAGTCTGTGAGCTACAAATCCCACAATAAGACCTATGCATAACTTTAATAAAAATGTCTTTGGTGCGCTTGTTACATAAGATGTTGTAAGATCACTTATGGTCATACCTACTGCTCCGGCAAGTCCTCCCCATGTTCCTCCAAGCAGTAACGCTGCAAGAACACAGAATACATTACCGAAATGAAACATTGTCTTTTCTGTTCCAACAGGAATATCAATCTTTATAAATGTTGCTCCGACATAACATAATGCTGCACATAAAGCTGCCTGTGCAAGGACCTTTACATCTACCTCTGCACGTTCTTTCTTTGTACATAAATTATAGATTCCTGCAATAAGGATAACAGCACCGGCTAGTGCAACAAACATTGATATAGAATATGCTGCATTACCTTTCTGTACATAATTCTTAATGCAAAGAACTATTCCAATAATAAACACAATAAGACCTGCCAGCCCCTGAATAATACTTTCCTTTTTCTCTTTCATAATCAGTCATTCCTTTCTTTTCATATGCAATCCCCGCAGAGCGTATATCTTAGTCAGAAATCCAACCCTGACTGAGACATAATTAAATATTCTTTAAGATAATAATTCGTATTAATCATATTGAAAAGTGCCAATTTAAGATTAATTTATATATCCAGTTTATAATCAGCCATATTTATGATACACTGATATCATTGTAAAAATAATATCAGGGGTAACTTCATATGGACATTGTTATTTTTTCTTTTTCAGAAAAAGCAGGAAGACTTTCGACTTACTTAAATCAAAAACTTGCAAAACTTTATAACTGTAATGTAATATCCTACACATCTGCAAAATATGCATATATTAGTGGAATAAGCACAATGGATAAGACAATACAGCATACTGTACATGAATATTTTAAAACCGGTAACATTATCATATTTATAAGTGCTTGTGGAATTGCCGTACGCTCTATAGCTCCATTTATTAAAAACAAGACTACCGATCCATGTGTTATTGTAATGGACGAGCTTGGACATTATGTAATCTCTTTATTATCAGGACATATAGGAGGCGGCAATGCATTTACACAAAAAATTGCCGCGATAACCGGTGCTGTCCCTGTAATAACAACAGCAACTGATATTAATAATAAGTTTTCAATAGATGTATTTGCTAAAAATAACGGACTTCATATTACAGATATGTATAAGGCAAAAGATATTTCTGCTGATATTATACATAACAAACGTGTAGGAATGATTACCGGAAGATATATTAACATAGATGGTGATATCCCTGATGAAATTGATATAATTGTTCCCGGCTATTATACCTTTACCGGTAATTTACAATTAAATTCCGGCAGTTATTATAACATTTTCATAATTACCCCATTTACTGATTACTTTAAAGCAGCAGGAATAGACTGTCATAATAAAAAATGCAATAAACTTTATCTTACACCTAAACAGACAGTACTTGGAATTGGCTGTAAACGAGACACTGATACAGACAAATTAAGTACTTTTGTTAAGAATATATTAATGCAATATAACATTTCTCCTGCTTCCATCGCCGCAATTACAAGTATTGATATTAAGAAAAATGAACCTGCCCTTATAAACCTGGCAAAAGAATATAACTGTGATTTTTTAACTTATGATAATTCAACCTTAAAAAACGTACCCGGAGATTTTTCTTCATCAGAATTTGTTACAAAGATAACCGGAGTTGACAATGTCTGTGAACGCGCTGCTTTATGCTGCAGTAATAACAATCATCTGTTTTTAAGAAAAATAAAATCTGACGGTATGACAATTGCAATCGCATTTCTTGATATAAATATATCAATGCTGGAAGCTGAAAGCTGAACTTAGCTGTTGAAATTATTTTATCACAAATTCATATATAAACCGGCTGTTTGTGCCGCATGTGTCACAAAACAGTCTTTATCACAGAGCACAATATAATATTCCGCTCATAAATATCTTAAGTATCAGAAAATATCTGTGTAAAGGAGATTCTTATGATTCAAACTGACAATATACATAACATAGTTAAATCTGGCAACAAAAGAAAAAATACATGTAATAATTTTTTTTCAAAAAATCTTCTGATATTTGCCGGAACAACAGAAGGACGACAGCTTATTGAATATCTTATTAATTATACAGATATAATAATCACTGCCTGTACTGCAACAGAATATGGAAAAATACTGCTTCCTGTATCAGAACGTCTATCAATAATTTCAAGAAGACTTGATGAAAATGCTATATATGAACTGATATGTACTAATTCATTTGATGCTGTTATAGATACAACACACCCTTATGCCGTACTTGTAACAGAAAATATTAAAAATGCCGCTAAAAAGGCCCATCTGAATTATATACGCCTTATAAGGCCAACAGAAAACATAAGTAATATTGACAAAACAGGTAATATAAATGAATTATGCGAAACATATGCAACAGATAGTACAAATAAGACATATACAATAAATGAAACAGATAAAAAAATTAATAATATTATTAATGCAGCCTCAGTAAAGGATGCCATAGAATATCTAAAAAAAACTACAGGCAATATATTATCAACAACTGGCAGCAAGGAATTATCGGAATTTTGCAGGCTTGATAATTATAAGGAGCGTGTATATGCAAGAATACTTCCAAATCCTGACATGGTCAGGGTCTGTTATGATGCTGGTTTTACAGGAAGACACCTCATATGTATGCATGGACCATTTTCAGAAGAAATGAATATAGCAATTATCAACCAATATAATATTAAATATACAGTCACCAAAAATTCAGGCAGGCAGGGAGGTTTTATGGAAAAGGTAAACAGTGCCATGGCAACTGATACCAAATTAATCATTATAGGAAGACCTGTTATAGAAGAAGGATTAACTTATGAACAGGTAATAGAATGGATAACAACAGACTACCTATGACAGTCGCATGTGATAAGCAGTCTGTTGTTATATTTAAAGCAGCTGTAGCATTGCCCGTTAAAAACATTAATGTCCAGCCGTTATGTTAATAAAAATAATTTAAAAAATCAATCATATTATAAATCTGCAAATATAACCTTCTGCATTTTTACATTGATAATTATAATATTCATCCTTGTTAAGGCTTGACAATATTGCCATGATTGTTCCACCATGGACAACTGCCGTTATCGAAATCATTTTCAGAACCTGATTATTATTCTTTATGTATACATTATCATTTTTATTATCAATGGTTATTTTTAACGGACTATTAATTAACCGGATACTGTCTGATTCCACACAGCAGCAGGTCTTTGACAACATTTTGTCAAAGCCTGACATGCATCGTAATACAAACTCCTGACGGCTTTCACCCCCTGGAAACGCTATTGTACCATTGCTGTCAATCCAACGCTGATAATAAGCATTATCTTTAAGCTCCTGATAATTTTTCATTTCAAAGCTGCCAAAATCCATCTCGTGAAATTCATCGATAACTGTATATATTTTATCAGGAAACAATATATCACATGTCATTTTACATCTTGACATCGGACTACAAAAAAGGTAGTCCGGTGTCTTATAAATCTGTGCTTTATTAAGCTTTTCAAGACTCTTCATTCCATTCACGGTTAATGACATATCTGTAGAGCCTATATATCTTTTTTCGATATTGGCCTGAACTTGTCCATGCCTTATAAGGGTCAGGTCAACCAATATATTATTATAATTATTTTTCAATGTAATTTCCATTTTGCCAAATTTTTAAATTATTATAACTACTCTGTTAGAATTATTCTATAAATGCTGTCTGACCTGTTATTGTCTTTTCTTTAACAGGTGCATCATCTGCCGCATAACCTAATGCAGCCATGCCATATACAACGTGATTGGCCGGAACGCCTAATTCATCAAGTACAATTCTTACATCTTTATCATCGCATATATTCTGTAGCTGGTTAATCCATACAGAACCTATACCATAAGAATGTGCCGCAAGAAAAATATTTTCAAGAGCACATGCATTATCTTCTTTGCCAAAAGGACTGTCCTTTTCGTTAGATGGCATAATAAGAGCCATTGGACAATACATATTGTAGCCGGGACGGTCAAGCTTTTTTTCAATCACTTTACATATCTTCTTTATAGCATCCTGATTAGTAATAACTGTAAATTTCCATGTCTGTCTGCCCATACCAGTTGGAGCATTCAGCGCAGCCTGTACAAGTTCATTTAAAATATCTTTATCAACCGGCTTGTCTGTGAATTTTCTAATACTTCTTCTTGTTAAAATATTCTCAATAATCTCGTTCATAATATTCTCCATTCTTTAATTCTAAAATTATCCAATAAAATATTCTTTCATATCCGTAAGTGTCTTATCAATATTTTCTTTTGTATGTGCCGCAGACACAAAGATTGATTCAAACTGGCTTGGTCCAAAGTAATTACCTCGTGATAACATATGATTGAAGTATTTTGCAAATTCGGCTGTATCAGATGTCTTAGCGGATGTATAATCATTTACCTCTTTGTCTGTAAAGAATATGCATGAAAGTGAACCTATTCCTGTTACCTTGTATGGAAGTCCGGCTTCTTTGATTATGTCTGCTGCGCCATTTCTTAACATTTCACCAAGTTCAAATGTCTTTTTATAAACTTCAGGTGTTTCTTTTAATATCTTAAGCTGTGTTATACCTGCTGCCATAGCAACAGGATTACCGCTTAACGTACCTGCCTGATATACTGAACCTACAGGAGATACTACCTGCATGACATCCGCTCTTCCGCCATATGCTCCAACAGGCATTCCGCCACCTATAATCTTACCATATGTAATAAGGTCAGGATGTATATTAAAATATCCGCTGGCACCGGTTAGTCCTAATCTGAAACCTGTTATAACCTCATCAAAAATAAGAAGTGCATTATTATCATCGCACAGCTTTCTTAGACCTTTAAGAAAACCGTCTTTAGGAAGTACTACACCCATATTGGCTGATACAGGTTCTACTATAACACAGGCTATCTCATCTTTATTTTCATCAAAAAGCTTCTTAACGCTGTCCAAATCATTATATACAGCTGTAAGAGTATCCTTGACACAATTAGCCGGAACTCCGCTGCTGTCTGGAATTCCTGCTGTCATAACACCGCTTCCTGCCTTTACAAGAAGTGCATCTGAATGACCATGGTAATTGCCCTCAAACTTAATAAATTTATTCTTTCCTGTAAATCCTCTTGCAGTACGGATAGCACTCATTACAGCCTCTGTTCCGGAATTGACCATTCTTACCATCTCAAGTGATGGAACGATATCACACATAAGCTGTGCCATCTCTACTTCTGCCTCAGTTGCCGCACCGTAGCTTATACCTTTACCAATCTGCTTAATAACAGCTTCTACAACCCTGTCATCATTGTGTCCCAGGATCATAGGTCCCCATGAACCGATATAATCAATATATCTGTTGCCATCCACATCTGTAAGATACTGTCCCTTCGCACTGTCTATAAAGACAGGATGTCCACCAACAGGACCAAAGGCTCTTACAGGGCTGTTGACACCACCCGGCATAAGATTAACAGCCTTTTTAAAAAGTTCTTCTGATTTTGTCGTAAGCATTATTTACAAATCCTTTCTCTAAAAATTACATATATATGCAGCAATTACCATTATATCAGCCAATATATCCGGCCTTAATATACTCTGCAAGCTCCTTTGCATAATATGTTATAAGCATATCAGCTCCTGCACGATACATTGCAGCGCCTGTCTCGCATACAATTGATTTCTCATCAATATAGCCTGCTGCCGCTGCCGCCTTTATCATGGCATATTCACCACTAACACTATATACAGCCAGCGGCTGCGTATAAGTATCAGCCATATCCCTTACTATATCAAGATAAGAAAGTCCAGGCTTAACCATTATAATATCAGCGCCCTCATCAATATCAAGAGCCGCCTCTCTTATAGCTTCCCTTCTGTTATGATAATCCATCTGATAACCCTTTCTGTCACCAAATTCAGGTGCTGAACCGGCAGCATCCCTGAACGGACCATAAAAAGCGGATGAATATTTAACAGAATATGCCATAATAGGAATATTAATAAATTCATTTTCATCAAGCATACGTCGTATAGCTTCAACACGCCCATCCATCATATCAGATGGTGCAACCATATCAGCTCCTGCCTTGGCATGTGAAAGTGCAACCCTTGAAAGGACATCAAGTGTCTTATCATTATCGACCTCCCTGCCATGAAGTATTCCACAATGACCATGTGAAGTATATTCGCACATACATACATCAGTTATGCAATAAAGCAGAGGATATTTCTCCTTTATAAAGTGAAGTGCTCTCTGTACAATTCCCTCATTATCCCATGCACTGCTTCCACATTCATCCTTGTGTGCCGGAATGCCAAATAATAGAATACTCTTTACTCCTGCCTTACATACATTGTCAAGCTCCTCAGACAAGCGGTCAATACTATATCTGTACTGTCCCGGCATTGAAGGGATCTCTTCTTTTATGTTATCGCCTTCAATTACAAAAATCGGATAAATAAGTGTATCCGCTGAAACTCTTGTTTCCCTTACCATGCCCCTGATAATAGGATTCTGTCTTAACCTTCTTGGTCTTTGTGTTAAATTCATGTCAATCCTCCATCCTATATTATTAAACTATTATCTTATATCTCATCCATAATAACATCAATAAGACTATCAATAGCTGCTTCTTTGGAAATCCGTATATTCATGCCATATTCTTTAGCACATGATGCAGTCTGTTCACCTATACATACAGCATTAACCTGTGTATAATCAAGCTGTGGCAATGCTTTTACAAAGCCTCTTACTGTAGATGCGCTTGTAAACATTACATAATCAATATCTTTGTTATTAAATGTTTCATACATCTTATCTTTTAAGTGGCTGCCCGTTTCATATACAGTCTTATAAATAGCAATGTCCTTATATACAATTCCTGCATTGTCAAGCTCACGGTTAAGCTCAGGTGAGCCTTCCAAAGCTCTGAATATATAAATAGTTCCATCCTTTTTATACTCTTTTTTCCATTCACTTGCAAGTGTTCTTCCAAGTTCCCTGGCAGAATATTTCAAAGGCATATAATCAGGATATATTCCATACTTTTCAAGTGCCCTGCCGGTTCCGTTTCCAAGTACTGCAAATGTAAGCTTATTATTTGCAAAAAGCCTTCTTATATCTATCCTTAATATGTTAAGCTGTTCAAAGAAATGCTCCACTCCACGGGGACTTGTAAATGCAATGCAATCCGGTGTATCAGAGTGCTGTATATTATTGACTGCATTAAGGATACTTTCTGTATACCTGTCTCCATCATCCTTTGTAATCAGTTGTGTCTTAATAGTTGGAAACTGTATTACCTGCGCTCCTAAATTTTTAAGTTTTTCCGTAAGCATTGAGATACTGTTCTGTGGTCTTGTAACAACAATCTGCTTCCCAAACAGAGGAAGCTTTTCAAACCATGCAAATGAATCTGATAATGCACAGACCTTTCCAACCACTATAACCGCAGGTGCTTCAATATTCTCAATATCAGCCTGAGCTTTAAGATTAGCAATATCCGATATGACACGTCTTTGTCTGCTTGTTGTACCCTTTTCAAGAATGGCCGCCGGAGTATCTGGTCTCATTCCTGCCGCAATTAATCCCTGACATATAGTTTCAAGAGCTGCAACTCCCATAAGAAATACAAGTGTGGCATCCATATCAACAAGTGCCTTAAAGTTAATATCCAGTTTATTGTCTTGCTTTTTATGGCCTGTAATAACATGAAATGAAGATGTATAATCCCTATGTGTAACAGGTATACCATTATATGCGGCAACGGCAATGCCTGATGTAATTCCCGGAACTACTTCAAATGGAATATTATACTTCGACAAAAGCTCAAGCTCTTCTCCTCCACGTCCGAATACAAAAGGATCTCCGCCTTTAAGACGTACAACTCTTTTACCTTCAAGTGCCTTATCTAAAAGAAGTCTGTTAATATCCGGCTGGGCAATAATATGATGGCTTGAACGCTTACCGGCATTGATAAGTTCAGCATCCGGTGGCAGAATTGCAAGTATTTCCATACTGATTAATGCATCATATATTATTACATCAGCACTTTTTATAAGACTTACTGCCTTTTGTGTCAACAGACCGATATCTCCCGGTCCTGCACCAATCAGCCATACTTTACCGGCATTAGCTGTTGTAAATTTTCCTTTAAGCTCCATAGCAAGCTCTTCACCGATATGAACGGCATCTTTACACAGACCTGTCTTTACACCGGTACAATAATCATCAGATACTTCATCATAATACAATCCACGCAATGTTATTGTATCACCTGATATATATGAATAAGCTGCTATAGGCGAACTGCACCCTCCGTTAAGTGCCTTTGTAAATGCTCTCTCTGCCATTGCTTCATATTCAGCATTCTTATCAAACACACATTCCATATAGGAATAATCAACCCCTTTTCTTCCCTGTATTGCAAGTATTCCCTGTCCTGCTGCCGGAATAAGCTCATCCGGTTCAAATACACGGTCTGCACAGCTTTCAAGTCCCAGTCTTTTAAGTCCTGCCATCGCAAGCACAGTTGCAGAATAATCCTGTGTCTTAAGCTTATTCATGCGTGTCTGTACATTTCCACGTATCCCCTTAAACTGTGCACCTGGATATAACTTTTTAAGCTGAACCATTCTTCTATTACTAGATGTTCCTATAATTCCATTTTGAAAGGATTCCTCACAGCCGGGTTTTATAATTAATGCATCTTTTGCATCCTCTCTTTTGAAGTATCCGATAACAGGCAGCTTAGAATTGACCTCCATAGGAAGATCTTTTAAGCTATGGATTGTAATATCCACCTTTCCCTCAACTAATGCTCTGTCAAGTTCTTTTACAAACAGACCTTTTCCACCTATCTTATCAAGATTACGGTCAAGTATCTTATCTCCTGTAGTTTTCATCGTAATAAGTTCAAATTCAATATCAGGGTTATGCTTTTTAACCTCATCCAGCACAAGCATTGTCTGTGCAATAGCAAGCCTGCTGTCCCTGCTTCCAACCCTTATATGAAGTTTATTATTATTATTATTCACACTAATCTCCATTCCTGAATTACAGTTAATTAAATATCCTTTTCCTGCATATCCTCTCTGATAGCTTCTATACATGCAGCCCAGTATTCTTCCGGCAAATGTTTTTTCAGATTGAAAAGCATGGATGTAACAGTTCTTTTTGTACCGTCACTTATAATATCTTTTAATGCTTTGTCAGAATATCTATCATTATCTGTAGATATATCATGTATATCCCTTTCAATTCTGTTATATGTCAATTCTCCTGCAAGTTCGCCTATAACCTGTATTGCTTCTATATACTGCTTGACATCTTCATCCGCTTGAAACCGCCTTATATATTCATCAATAATCGAATCAGCAAATTTAACAGCTTCATTATCTGCACCCATGTTAGTTCCACCTAACATATCAATGTCATATAACTGAATGTACGGATTATCTGAAAATTCAGGTGAAATGTCTCTTGGTACTGCAAGGTCTGCCATAACCCTGAAATGTCCATCTTCAAATAACGTATGACATTCGTTATACTTTACAGTATAGTGGGGACTTGTCGTAGCACTTATTATAATATCAGAGTCAGCTATTATCTTATACCTGTCCCTGTAATCTATAATATTACAGCCGTTTGGAACTTTAACCTGTCTTGTCTTGTAATTACGGATAGTAACTGTGACATCTGCTTTTTGCTGAACCATAAAGTCTGCTGCAAGACGGCCTATCTCACCATTACCAATCACCATGCATTTAAGCCCCTCTATACTTTTAAAGTCCTTATCGAGTACTTTTTTTAATTCATATATAACTGAATTTTCAACAGCCGTAAGGCGCACTGTAGATTTGACTTTTTTGGCAGCAGTTATTGCCGTCTGAAACAGTCTTTCAAGTACAGGGTCAGTGGTCTGCGCTTCCCTTGCCGTAGCAAGGGCATTTTTCACTTGTGTTATAATCTGGTCTTCGCCAAATATCTTGGATTTCATGCCACACGCAAGCCTGAACAGATGATATATAACATCGTCATTTTCACGCTGGATCATGTACGAAGAATATTTATCATATGGCACATTGCCAAGAAAACATAACTGCTCCTTAAGGTTGTCAATATACTTACGGCAGCTTATATAAAGCTCCGTTCTGTTACAGGTAGATATAAGAACAGCGCCGCTTATATCACTATTTTCTTTAATATATTCCAGAATATCGCAGGTTGCATGATGTTGAAAAGAAAATACAGACCTGATATCAATATCTGCATGTTCATAGTCAATCCCAATCATTTGTAATTCCATTTCCACTTCTCCTAATTATTTTTTCAAACCATTACATATTATATAATATGGCATTGCATATAGCTGCTGCCACATTACTTCCGCCCTTTCGCCCTCTTGCAACTATATATGGCACACCTGCTTTCATTATAAGCTCTTTTGACTGTACTACATTTACAAAACCTACCGGTACACCAATTATAGCCACAGGATTTATTTTGTCTTCCTTAATAAGTTCATAGAGTTCTACAAGCGCCGTAGGTGCATTTCCTATTGCAAATATAAGCTTCTTAT
The DNA here is from genome assembly GCA_900545725.1 of uncultured Eubacterium sp. Taxonomy (GTDB): domain Bacteria; phylum Bacillota; class Clostridia; order Lachnospirales; family Lachnospiraceae; genus Lachnospira. The sequence continues at coordinate 11,823 of URAI01000031.1, read as the reverse complement.
CTATACTGCAGGCCTTTTCCATACTTATTGCAGCCCTTGTAAGCTTTCTTTCTGCTGCTTCAATTGCCACATCTTCATCGCTCATAAAACAATATACCTCACCACCATGAGAAGCAAGTATTTTTTTATTAATCCCTGACTTTGCCATCTGTGTATCAGTAACAATACACGCTCCACTACGGATTGCATCCTTGATAATGTCAACAACACCGTCAGAAAAACACAGATTATCCGCATAGTCAAAATCCGCAGATGTATGTATAGCTCTTTTTACAACAGGCTCAATATCCTTTGGGAATGTCCTGCCTTTCAGTTCTTCTGTTATAATTTCAAAGCTTCTCTTTTCAATCTCTTTTGGAAGCACCTGTTCTAATTCTATATTACCAATATAATTTTTCACACTAATCTCCATTCCTAATCATTCATTCCTTTATCAAGTATATCATATACTCTTTCCATATCCATCGACTGCCTTATGGCATCTGCTAAAATATCATACTGCTTTTGTTTATACTCTTCAATGTCAAATACTTTTACATTCTTACAGTCATATCCTTTTTCTTTAAGAAGAGTCATTATTATAGTCCTTGCCACATCTGTTGCATCGAATATACCATGAACATAACTTCCATATACATTATCTTTATATGCACCATCCGGGCTGTTAGATATATTGTATTTATATGCACCACCCGTCTGTGGCTGTGTATTAATATCCGTTTTTGTTTTATTGTCGATATATTGTTTTGATATTGCCGGCATTGTATTTTCATCATATATGTAACACATTGGCTCATATCCGGCAGCAGGCACAGTATGACCCATATGAATCTCATACCCTTCTATATTCATATTACTAAGTGGGCTTAATATACCTTTTATATTATTAAATACTCCTGTTGCCCTTGTCCTTGTCTTCTCATTTTCAAATACTGTATTAACAGGAAGAAGACCTAATCCCTTAATACTTCCTTTATGCTCCATTCCCTGTGGGTCACTGATAGTCTCACCTAACATCTGGTAGCCTCCGCATATTCCAAATATAATAGTATTTTCAGAAGCGGCTTTTAGTATTCTGGCTTCAATGCCTGACTGGCGCATCCACATAAGATCTTCAATAGTATTTTTAGTACCGGGAATAATTATCATATCAGGATTATTAAGCTCTCCCGGTGATGTTACATAATTGACATTGACCTCTTCAAAACATTCAAATATATTAAAATCAGTAAAATTAGATATCCTTGGAAGTCTGATTACAGCAATATCTATAAGACCTGTGTGTTTCTTCTTTTTAAATCGTTCTGATAAGCTGTCCTCATCATCAATATCAACATTAATATACGGTATGACACCTAGAACTTTCTTTTTACAGCGTTCCTGTAACATATCAATGCCCGGCATAAGTATATCCTTATCCCCTCTGAATTTATTAATAATAAGTCCCTTTATATAATCTCTTTCAGTATCCTCAAGAAGTGCAATAGTTCCATATAATTGTGCAAATACACCACCTCTGTCGATATCCCCTGCAAGCAGTACAGGTGAATGTGCCATTTTTGCCATTCCCATATTGACAATATCATTATCCTTAAGATTAATCTCTGCCGGACTTCCTGCTCCCTCAAGTACAATAATGTCATTTTTAGCTGACAATCTTTCATAGGCATTCATTATATCCGGTATATATTTTGTTTTTTCTTTATAATACTGCATGGCTTTCATATTACCTTCAACCCTGCCATTTATAATCACCTGTGAGCCTATATTACTGGTAGGCTTTAAAAGTATAGGATTCATATCTATATCAGGCTCAATTCCTGCGGCTTCTGCCTGCATTACCTGTGCCCGTCCCATCTCATAGCCATCTTGGGTTATGTACGAATTAAGAGCCATATTCTGTGACTTAAACGGTGCAACCCTGTAACCATCCTGATAAAATGCCCTGCAAAGCCCTGCCACTAAAAGACTCTTGCCGGCATTAGACATTGTACCCTGAATCATTATAGATTTTGCCATCTTAAACTCCATTTCCTAAATAAATATTAAATATGTATTTCAATGCATTTATAAGTCTTTCATTATCATCATGTTTTTTTACAGCAATCCTGTAATATCCGTCTGTAAGATTATAATAATTGCTGCAGTCCCTTATAAGTATTCCCATTTTTATAAGGTCTTCCTTCAAATTATTCTTAGCCTTAAAAAATATATAGTCAGCCGAGCCTTTCCAATACTTTATTTTAAGCCTGTCAAACTCATTATATATATATTGCTTTTCTTTGTTTATAAGAAGTCTTGTACTGTCAATATAATCTTTCTCATTAAGTGCTGCTATTCCTGCTGCCTGTGCGATTGTTGATACATTCCATGGTGCACCGCTTTTATACATTTTATTAATGAGACCGTAATTGTAGGTAATTCCATAACCAAGCCTTATCCCTGCCATGGCATAGATTTTTGTAAATGCCCTTAAAATAAACAGATTGTTATATCGATTAATTTCTTTGATACATGTTCTTTCTTTATCATCATTAAGAAAATCCAGAAAACATTCATCAATAAATACATTTATCTTGTTTTTTTCACACTCTGTTAAAATACCACAGATTATATCAGGTGGAATATTAATTCCTGTAGGATTATTAGGATTACATAGGAAAATAATATCAACGTCACAATCCAGCAGACTGCATATATCTTTTTTAATTACAAAGTCCTGCGTATCAAGCATATAATGTATGATATTATTACATCCGCAACACTGTAGAGCTTCTTCATATTCACAAAAGCAAGGAGAGACAAGTACCGCCTTAGATGGTTTTATGGCAAGTGCATATCTGTATATTAAGTCAGCCGCACCATTTCCACAGATAATATTATTATCTGTAAGATTTATACCATCCCCAATATAAGCATTATAATAATCTGCAATACTATGTCTTAATCTGTCACAATATATCTGAGGATATGCCGCAATATTATCAAGACTTCCAATAATTGTATCTTTTACAGACTGTGGCGTTCCATTTGGGTTGACATTTGCCGAAAAATCAAGAATATTATCATATTTATAAATATCTCCACCATGGGCATTATTATATGTGTTTAAAATATCAGATGCTTTCAACTTATATCACCTCTATTCTTTCATAGCTATTTTATATCATAGTATTAGATACAGTTAATTTTCATTTTTAAATAACAACTAATAATTTTATTGCAGAAAATATAATCATTGCCAGAAATACCATAACATACAACAGTCTGTTGACCCTTATTATATCTTTTCTTTCAATTTCTCTTACCGGTTCACCTATGGTCTGCTTTTTGTATAGTTTCCCAAAATAATAAGCATCGCCTAGAAGCTGGATGTTCATAGCTCCTGCACATGCTGCTTCTGTCTGCGCTGAATTAGGGCTGGAGCTTTTCATTCTGTCTCTTTTAAATATACGATAGCTTTCTTTTCCGTCAAAGTCAGGAAGAATAAATGCTGCCATTATAATAAATATTGCCGATATTCTCGCCGGAATAAAATTGACAATATCATCAGCCTTAGCTGCAACACGTCCAAAGTACAGATATTTATCATTTTTATAGCCAATCATTGAATCCATTGTATTAACAGCTTTATAAAAGAAACCTCCACATGCTCCGAATAACATCATAAATATTAATGGTGCAATTATTCCATCACTTGAATTTTCTGCGACTGTTTCAACTGCTGCCTTAATTACTCCCTTTTCATCAAGACATTCAGTATCTCTTCCAACTATCATCGATACAGCATGTCTGCCGGCTTCTATGCCATCATTTTCCAATGCATAATACACCTTCATGCTCTCTGTTTTTAATGATTTTAATGCAAATATAAAATAGCACATAATACTCTGCACAACAAATGACAGATATGGACTTAAATAATCACACAGCCTTATTATTATAAATGGAATTGTTACCGAAACAGCTGTGACCACAACTGCCGTTACAGCTCCTGCCGCAAGTTCTCCATTCTTGTTTTTGGAAAATATCTTTCTTGTTATTCTTTCCGTGAATGTTATCAAATTGCCAATGAGTCTTATAGGATGCCATTTAAACCAATAAGGATCTCCAAGTATTAAATCTATAATAAAACCTGTTATACAGGCTGCTAAGGCTTGTAACATGTTATTCTCCATTCTGCTGTCATTCTCTCACATTAATCATTCTTACGCTCATTTTCCACACTAATCCTAATTCCACAGCAACTATTTTTCTTATCAATCTTTATTTTATTCTCTGTGCAATACCACTGAATATACGATATACTTCATCTGAATAACCTGCAATAAGGGTAAGCATCCTTCCGGTTTCTTCGCGCCATCTTCTATCACATGCTTCAATTGGCACTAAACCACAGCCTATTTCATCAGAGATTACAAGCCAGCCCTTTTTCTGTACCAGCTTAGTAACAAGCATCTTATAACCGGCATTATTATCAAGCATATTTTTCATAAGAATATGAAAATTGTCTATAAAAAATCCCTGCGTATCATCATATATATAATTATTTATGTTGTCATCCATATTATCATATGTATCATTATTTATGTCATCATCTGTCTTATCAATACTGGTTTCCATTAATCTTTGCATGAAACTGTCATATGATGAAAGGTCAATATTATATTCTTTGAAATTTTTCTTTGCAAATGCTGTCTTTCCCTGAGAGCATCCGCCTATAATAAGTATTTTCTTCACGTTACTTAACCTTCCTTTTTTAGAATTAACATTGGATTAAAAGAAAAACATACGTTTATTTGCAGTTAGAACTTAAAAAATATCATAAATACTGCAAGTATCATAAGTTCACATATCTGAAGGAAAAATCCTGCAAGATCACCTGTTATTCCTCCAAATTTACTCATACATAATCTGTAATGTATTAAAAATGCAACTCCTGCCGTGATAAACATAATAATTGCAGCAGCTGCACCACCTGTAATCAATGTTATAATAAATTCCGCAATAATATATATACACATTATAACCGTAACATTTCTTCTATGCGCCCCATCCTGAAATGCTGCAACAAGCCCCGTATTCTTAGCTTTAGGAAATGCCGCAATACTTAACGCACTAAGAGTTCTCGATATTGCATAGCCCATACATACAAATATAACTGCAGCATTATCAAGCTCACTAAAGCATGCCACACAGCATATAAAATATACAATTCCATATATTATTGCAAATGCCCCCGAATCCGGATCTTTAAGTATCTCAAGCCTTTTATCTTTATCAGCATATGAACATATGGCATCAACCGTGTCAAGATATCCATCCATGTGAATACCTCCTGTTATAACAACAGGGATAACAGCAGCAATCAGGCTTTTAAAAAGATTGCCCAGCCCTGTCATATTGCATAGCATAAAAAAAAGATATTGTACTGCTCCGATAATAACACCGACTACCGGAAAAAAGCACAATGCATATTTCATATTTTTTTCATTCCATTCCACTCCCGGTACAGGTATTTTAGAATACATCGAAAGAGCTATAAATAGTGACTGCATATTTTTATATATCTGATATCTATAAAGTCTTAGAATCTAAGCTTTGTAAAAATCGGACATTTCCTTTCTTTAATAATATCATGATGTCGTGGTCAAAAGCCCACAACTGTGAGCGGGCTCATAGGGGCAAAGAACCTTATCTCCCTGTATCATATTATTAATCATTTGTAATGTACAGGTATTCCATAGACAATCTCTGTCACATGGTCGGCTCTTACAGCCATCTGACGATTAATACTGCCAAGATAGTATATATATTTTTTCATGGTGTCATCGTATTCACAGCCATCGCTAAATATCTCGTTAGTTACTACAACTAGATTCTTACACTGTGTTAAAATATTATCAATGCCACACATTATCTCTGATACAGCATTATCGGCTGCCCCATTGTCATCAAACATCTCATTAGCCGTAAGATTAGACATACAGTCAAGAAGTACTGTTGTATCTGATTCAGTCTTTATGTGTTTCAGACCATAAAAACATTCTATTGTTTTAAAGCCTTTATCTTTTCTCATCATACGGTGACGTTGGATTTTTTGACGTGCTTCATCATCAAATGCCATCATAGTCGCTATATATGTAAGTGATACCGCTCCCGCCTTTTTATTTTCCTCTGCCAGCTTAACTGCAATACTTTCTGCGTATTCAGACTTACCGCTTCCACTGCCACCTGATATCATATAAAACATAAATTCTCCAATTCTTAAAGTTCTAATCCTTGCAGCCAATCCTAGAAGTAAATGCACCATATTGTAATTATGATTCTCAATAAGCACGTTTATCATGTTACTATATAACATTGCCTGCGCTATTCCCGTCTTTAATTTTCTGTATTTTTATATTTCTACACCTTTCAAGAAAACCATTTATAAAATCAATTCCCGAATAATAATAAAGATGTGGATATCCTGCAATATAATTATATCCTGCATGAATACATTCCCAGCTTCTTTTGCCGGACGGCTTGACTGCAATAAATGAACTTCCATTATTAGTACTGTCCCAATAGTGAAATTCGTGTCCTTTTATAAGAACTTCTCCTGAAATATTATAATTTTCTGTTTTACCATAACGCTCATTTTGTTTAATGGAAATGTATCCAAATCTTGTAAGTCTGTGTGTATTAAAACACTTACCCTTAATAACACCAGCCATATTATATACTTTTCCATGTTCATCTTCAAGCCGCTCATGCAGATACATAAAGCCTCCGCACTCCGCAAGATAAAACATTCCATTATCTATTGCCGATTTAACAGATGTAAGCATTGCATGATTTTCTGATAATTCTTTGGCATATATTTCAGGATAGCCGCCACCAAGAAGCAGAATATCAGTCCCATCAGGAAGCTTATTATCATTTAACGGACTAAAAAAGACAATATCACAGCCGAGTTTCTTTAAAAGTTCTATATTATCCTTATAGTAAAAACAGAATGATTTATCATATGCGACAGCTATGCGTAATCTTACCTTTTCTTTGCTTATATATTTTTGCCATTCATAAGGCGGCTGCACATTAATATCCTTAGCTTCACCGGCTATTCTTATTATAGAATCAATATCAATATGATTTAAAATCTCATGTCCGATTTGTTCAATATTATTTTTAATATTATCGCTCTCAAATGGAGTGACAAGACCAAGATGTCTGCCCTCAAAATGGCAATCCTTAATATAAGGCATGGCTCCTATAACTTTTATATGTGTACGTTCTTCAATAATAGGAATAAGCTGTTTTGCAGTCATCTTAGATATACCATTTAAAATAACTCCTTTGATACGGTTATTTTTGTATATTTCTTTATCTGATACAACACAATTTTCATATTTATCAGTATAGCAATCTTTATTTATCATATTCGGATTTATATCGATATCCTTCGTAACAGTTGAATGATTATCAGTGCATGACGGCTTGAATTTTAAAAAGCCTTCTATTAATGGAACAACTGACAACCCCATTCCCTTTGCATTAATAATGAGTATAACCGGTGTATCAGTATTACATGCCAGATCATACGAACTTGCCTTAGTACTGTCCATTGCAATTCCATCAAAATATCCCATAACGCCCTCCATTACAGTAATATCTGTTCCGGCGGCGTTTTGTGTCATAAGATATCTGACCTGTCTGCGGCTGCTAAAGAACATGTCAAGGTTCTGTGATGGAATATCAAATATCTGACTGTGAAACATAGGATCTATATAATCAGGACCACATTTAACCGATGAGCATTTTAGTCCCATATTTTTCAATGCCCATAAAATGCCACATACAATCGTAGTCTTGCCACATCCACTGTTAGTACCGGCAAACATTATTCTCGGTATATTTTTTAATTGATTACATGCTTGTTTTTCGTCTTCTTTCATATATCCATACATGCTGTCAAATAACTTCTCCTGCTTAAAAATTTTTCTCATATTACAAAACTTGTATTATTATAACATAAGCTCTCTTATAATGTCAGCTAATATTTGAAGGTCAATAAAGAAAGACTCTCGTAATGATTACGAATTATAATAAACATTACAAGAGTCTTTCTTATTGTCATTTAAGTTGTCAGGTCAGATTAAAGCATAGCTCCGATATCAGGATCTAATGCCTTAGGGTCAGTTCCCATAGTCATCGGAGTAATAATATTGCCCGGACATATAGCATTACAACGTATGCCATCCTTTTGGAATCTTAAAGCTGTATGCTTCGTAAGTCCTATAACTGCCGCCTTGGATTGTACAATGCGGCTTCTTTCTTCTTGGACTGTATCCTTTATTATATTACATATATATCATTCACTCTGCATGATCTATAGAACAGTTAAAGGTTTCTTTTTGTCCTGTAGATGTATTTAATATAAACTTATAACTTCCTGCACCTGCCGCTGAATATATATTTGCAATAATACATAATTCACCGTTAGAATTAAGGCATGGGATAGCGGCTTTTACATTATCCTCATTCAGCGTATCTTCCACCAGTGTATCATATTGCTTCTGTCCGACCATATTTATCATATTACTATTCAAGTCCCAGTATTTTTTCATTGTATCCCTTACTATATTATAATAATCTTCCAATGATAAATTATATTTATCGCAAAAATCACTTACATCTAACTCTTTTCCTGTTTCATATGAAATATTATACACATAATAACTTGTTATACTTACATTAGCTCCAACAGTCTTTGCAATAATTGAAATTATACCTTTATCCTGTCCCCATGAATATGACATCTGCGTTATATACGGATAATAATTTTTATCATTCTTATCACCATAGTATACATTTTTCTGCAAAATAGTATTTAATTCATTATACATTTTTGCATTTATATCATAAGCTCTGCCATTACTAAGGCTGACCTGTGGTATATGATAACAATTTAACTTGTGCGAATAATAATCATCGAAAATAACATCACTATATGCATCTGACACAAGTTCTGTATTCTGCTGCCCCATACTCTGCTGTAATTCAGTACTTTGCTGCTGTACGTCACTCTGCTGCAATTCTTTGCCCTGCTGCACAATACTTTGCTGTGATTCAGTATTCTGTTGTGTTTTTATTTCTGATTGAACAGCAGACGTCTCTTTAATACTGTCTGCTGAATTTTCCTGAATATATTTTTGCAGCGTTGTATTTCCACAGGATACCAACATAAGCATACTTATATCAGCCAGCACAACCGACATTAATTTCTTTTTTATCATATGTTTCCCTTTCTTTAATAAATAAATGCTACTTATATTATTAATTTTATTAAATAATTTAGCCGATATACTTTTATAAAATTTATCATTTTAAATCATCAAGAATAGAATGGCCTATTGTTTTCTCTGGCATCTGAACTTCAAAATTATCTGCAATTGTAGCTCCGATTATTGCAAATGTTTTCTCATCTTTAAGCTTTCCACAGCCCTTCATTGATGGAGAATAGGCAAGAAATGGAACCTTTTCCCTTGTATGGTCAGTGCCTTTATAAGTCGGATCATTTCCATGGTCTGCTGTTATAATAAGCAAATCATCATCATTTAACGTATCCATTAATTCACCTAATTTCACATCAAACTTTTCTATTTCCTGTGCATAGCCTTCTACATTTCTTCTGTGTCCCCATAATGCATCAAAATCAACAAGGTTGACATAGCAAAGACCTGTGAAATCTTTCTTTGCAATCTCAATCGTCTGCTCCATGCCATGAACCGAAGACTTAGACCTGTTAGATTCTGTAAGTCCTTCCCCGTCAAATATATCATATATCTTACCAACTGAAATAACACTATAGCCAGCATCCTTTAATGCATTAAGTGCAGTCTGTCCATATGGTTTTAAGGCATAATCGTGTCTGTTGGCAGTTCTTTTAAACTCTCCTTTTTTTCTACCGACATATGGTCTTGCAATAACACGTCCTACCTTCCACTCATCCTTCATTGTAAGCTCTCTTGCAATCTCACAACAGCGATACAGTTCATCAAGTCCAAATGTGTCTTCATTTCCACATATCTGCAGCACTGAATCTGCAGATGTATATACAATCATATGCCCTGTCGCAATCTCTTCCTCTCCCAGTTCATCAAGAATGGCTGTTCCACTTGCACTCTTATTGCCAATAATAACATGTCCTGTTCTCTTAGACAGTTCGTCTATAAGCTCCTTAGGAAATCCATGCTCCGTAAATGTCTTAAAAGGCTTAGTAATATGAAGTCCCATCATTTCCCAATGCCCTGTCATGGTATCTTTTCCATTACTCGCCTCATACAGATATGTATAATATCCAAGTGGATTATCTACCGGCGCTACCTGTTTTAATTGGTGGAGATTAGCCAGTCCAAGTTTTTGCAGGTTAGGAATAACAAACTTATCTCTGTATTCTGAAATGTGACCCAGTGTATCAGTTCCGGCATCTCCAAAATCAGCTGCATCCGGCATAGCTCCAACACCAAGTGAATCAATTACAATTGTAAATATACGTTTATATTTTTTCATATTAAGCAGTCCTTTCTTACTTATAGTTACATTTTATAAACATATTTTATTGGATAATCAGCCACATGATATTACAATAAATAAAAAAGCCATATCCATAACCACATTAAATTCTTAGTTTAATAATGGCATATAGATATGGCTTATTATTAATATTGATTTATGTTTGTAATCATTGTATAGAAAAATAATATAATCCAAAACATATATGCATATTATTAAACTTCGTAAAACACTTAATGCTCTTATGCTTTAATTATATACTTCTATTTGTTAAATATCCATATTAATTGTTAAGATTATTTTTAATTATCTTCAATTCCACTCTGTGTATCGTTAATCAGATTATCAATCATATTATCTGCTTTTTTATAATCTTCCTGTTTAATCATTTCTTTCAGGTCTTTTAAATCCTGTAAAAGCCTTCTTAAATAGCTTTTAAATATTATCTTGTCTTCCATATAATTTTTCCACCTATGAGATTATAATTATTCAACAATATTACAGTAAAATTTTTATATAATTTTATTTACAAAACTCTTTTCAGTAAACTTTTTCTTCATAGAACTAAATTTTTCTCTAACAATAACTTATAGCTTACAGTTCCAATTAACTTATTTGAATATGCTTTCATTTCCTCATTTATTCACTTACAAGGTTCTCAAACATTTTGGAAAATTAAAGCGCAGCTTTTACCGTTTTACACCTTTATTCACTTACAAGGTTCTCAAACCTCAAATTAATTTGAGGTTATCACCGAACCTATTCATATTGGCAATATGGTAAGTATATCATATTGATTTTCTATAAAATAAGTGCAAAACATTTATTAATAATCTAATATGTTATGATACAACTGTCCTTGTCTATAATATAAATATCTTCATATTCAGACTTTTTACCATACATATTAAATTCTATCAGTACAAGTTGTATTTTACTATACATCGCAAGTTTATACAACTCTGAGATTTCATTTTCTGTTAAATATTGTTTTATATTAACAAGCCCTTTATCCGGTTTATTTTTCCTGATATTCTCATAAATCTATAACTCATACCTTTCCCCCATAATTATAAGGAATAGAATTTTATCATTGCAATATCCTTATCTCCCAAAGCGTCAAATACACTTTTACAATATATTTTTATAGCATTGTTTATATATTCAGTTCTATTATTGATACACCAGTTTACAACTTTATAAATGATAGACTTGTTGATGAATCAGCTGTTTTAAGGCCTTTAATAACCTGCTTTTTTCCTG
>URAI01000030.1 GCA_900545725.1 uncultured Eubacterium sp. | reverse complement strand
CCGCAGGTTCCTTTTACGGATTCACCATCATTCGTCTTCTCAGCCAGAACTTTCAGTCTGCCTTTTGCCTTAATGATCTCTGCATCTGCACTGCCGTCACGTACAGCAATTCCTGCCGAGTCATATCCTCTATATTCAAGTTTGGATAAAGAATCAACTAAAACATCTGCACAATCCCTGTCTCCAACATATCCAACAACTCCACACATATATTTTTATTTTCCTTTCGATTATTTATAATTTTCAGCTGATGAATTAAACATGGTAATAAGCTGTGACTGGTTTTTCAGCCCCATAACAGCCATAGTTCTTCTTTTAACAAAACCCTCCAGCTTAAACATATATTCATCAGGAGAAATAGTTCCTTCCGCTACATAATTAAGACCTTTCTCCCAGCTTGCAGTAAGCTCAGGATTAAGCAGCTGATGTATGGAACATTCCACAACATCATAGATTATCTCACCTAACAGTGTAGGTGTAATAATCTGTGTCTTATTATTAGTAGCAATATACTCTATTTTATTAAGCTTTTTTAATATCTCAGCTCTGGTAGCACTTGTACCAATACCCGAACCCTTTATCTGGGCACGCAGTTCTTCATCTTCTATAAGCTGCCCTGCATTTTCCATTGCAAGGATAATAGAGCCTGAATTGTATCTTTTGGGAGGTGACGTTTCACCTTCTTTGATATCAAAACTACTGATGTCTATAATATCCCCTTTTTTATATTTTTTCAACACTTCAAATAAAGCATTGTCATTTTTTCCGTCTTTTGATTCATCCGGTTTATTTTTTGAAAAAGAATTCTTTGTGACATTAAGATATCCAGGCTCAACAAGAACCTTTAATGATGATATAAATGTCTCTTCCTTTATATTAAGTGTCATCCCAACTTTACTATACTGTGCCGCCGGATAAAATATGCTTAAAAATCTTCTTACAATTATCTCATATACCTTAACTGCCGTCTGTGAAACAAAACCCAGATTATTAAGTCCCTGTCCTGTCGGTATAATTGCATAATGGTCTGTAATCTTTTTATCATCACAATATCTTGTCTTAGCAATATTTTTATGCATACCCTTAGATAATATCTCTTCTGCAAATGAAGCAGACTTATCGAAACGTATAAGACCACCTATATTCTTATGAATCTCTTTACATACAGCAGTTGATAACACTCTTGCATCAGTTCTTGGATATGTAACAAGCTTTTTTTCATAGAGATTCTGTATTATATTAAGCGTTTCATCAGGACTTATCTTAAACAGCTTGGAACATTCATTCTGTATCTCTGCAAGATTGTATAGAAGCGGCGGATTCTTTACTTCTTTTTTTCTTTCAATCTTTTCAAGTACAGCTCTTACTGGCTCCGGTTCTGATATATATTTCACAAGCTCTTCTGCCTTTTCTCTTTCCTTAAAGCCGTTATCTTTATAAAGAAATGGTGTAGCAGCATATCTGCTCTTATCATTAACCTTCCATTCCGCATCAAATACAGCTTCTCCAGCCGTTGTTGCTATCACCTTAAAAAATGGTGTCTTTACAAATGCACGAATTTCTCTTTCACGTCTTACAATCATTCCCAAAACACAAGTCATAACACGTCCGACAGACACCACAGTTCTGTCCTTTTTCAGATAATTAGAGATATTCCTTCCATATTTTAATGTAAGCACCCTTGAAAAATTAATTCCCATCAGATAATCTTCTTTTGCTCTTAGATATGCTGATGCACACAGATTATCATATTCTGATAAATCCTTTGCATTTTCAATTCCTTTAAGTATTTCCTCCTCTGTCTGGGAATCTATCCACACTCTCTTTTCTTTCTTGTGCTTATCCTTAACCCCTGCCATCTGTTCAACAAGACGGTAAATATATTCACCTTCACGTCCCGAATCAGTACAGACATATATCGTCTCAACATCATCTCTTGTAAGCAGCCGCTTAACTATATTAAACTGTTTTTCAACGGCAGGAATTACCTCATACTTAAATTCCTGTGGCAGAAAAGGTAATGTATCAAAACTCCATCTTTTTAACTGTGGGTCATATTTTTCAGGATAACTCATTGTAATAAGATGACCCACACACCACGTAACTATATAATTGTCAGCTTCCAGAAATCCATCATTTCTCTTAAAATTAACATGAAGAGCTTTGGCAAATTCCTGTGCAACGCTCGGCTTTTCCGCAATGAAAACCGATTTTTTCATATATGTCAATCTCCATTCTTGATATTTTTAATATTTGTCAATTTATCACGTATATATCAATACTATAAACGTTCCGATTAATTTTATATATCTTATATCAGCTGATTTATCAGGCAGCATATTTCCTGCTATAGACATACTTTCATTAATTCTTAATATTTCTTATATCTACAGATTCATCAAGTGTCATTGAATATGCCGGAATAAAGTGTTCAATAAAATAATCTGCCTCAGCTATTCCCATATTTTTTATGCTGTCCAGCGTACTCTGTTCTGCCTTAAAGAAATCTGTATTTCCCATCTTACGTTCTTCTATACACTTTATTAGTGCAGAAAGCTTGTCCGCAGCCTTAACATATATCCATAACTCTTTTTCAGTCTCACTTTCTGTTAAAAGATTGTTATATCTTTTTCTTATATTTTCCGGAAGGCCCGTAAGTATCTCCTGTCCTGCTGCTTTTTCAACTTCTTTATATGCAGCCCTGATTTCTGAATTATAATATTTTACAGGTGTAGGCATATCTCCTGTAATTATCTCCGTAACATCGTGATACATTCCAAGAATTGCAAGTCTGTCAGCATTGATGCTTCCATTAAATACCTCATTATTAATAATTCCAAGTGCATGTGCTATAAATGCTACTTCCAGACTGTGTTCAGACAGATTCTCTTCTCTTGTATTACGCATAAGCCCCCATCTGTTGATATATTTCATACGTGACAGCATTGCATAAAAATAATTATTGTTCATCCTTCTCTTCCTGACTTATTTTATAATATGACATATATTCATTTATTCTTCTCTTTAACTGAGCAACTTCTAACGGTGCCAACATTAAATCCATTATTATTCCTGAATTAACGGCATATTTTATCTGATTTATATTTCCCTCTTTACATATCGCTATTATAGGACATTTTTTAAGCCATGTCTCTTTTTTTAATATATCCCATAATTCTTTACCATCATAAGGATAATCAGAAAAATCCACATATATTGCCATAACATTATTTTCTTTGGCATCAAAATATTCTCTGACATCTTCTATTGAAGACACCCTGTCAGTACTGACCGTATGTGGCAGTTCATATTCAAGGGTACTTATAATATTACGTGATGCTGACAATATAAGCACCTTATGTTCTGCCCCGTTAACAATCTCACTGTCATATTTTCTTCCATATACACTAAAACATCCCTTTCCTGCCTTTTTAGATATATATAATGCCTCATCTGCTTTACTAAACAATTCAGAACAGTTCTTTTCATCATTAAAAAAAGCCATACCTATACTTACTGATATTGTCTCAGGAATTGTAAGATTCTCTTTCTTTTTAACAACATCTACTATCTTTGCAGCTATCTGTTCAGCTTCTTTCTGCGAATTAATATAACGAAGCATTACCACAAATTCATCACCGCCAAATCTTCCCGTAATATCATTAACACCTACAACTGAAGATATAACGCTGGCAATAACGCATATTACATGGTCTCCGACTTTATGTCCCAATGTATCATTGACAGATTTAAAATTATCAATATCTATAACCATAAGTGCATTCAAAGCTTCATTATTGGTCTTAATTGTCTCATTAATCATTGCCTCTGTTGTAGCTTTGTTAAACATATGTGTCATCGCATCAATCTGTGACTTTTCTTTCCATACCCTCTGCTCCTCTAACACATTATCAAGATGTCTTTTTGCACTAAGCATATTATTAATACGTGATATTGCAATTCTTGCATCTACCGGCTTATTAATATATTCATCTACTCCAAGTTCAAAAGCCTCCGTCTGAAATTCAATAGAATCACTCGTGGTTAATACAATGACCGGAACGGACTTAAATTCAAACATATCCTGTCTGCGTCTTAACACTTCAAAGCCATCTATTCCCGGCATAATAAGATCTAAAAGAACCATATCAATATTACTGTTTTCTTTTTTCATATATTCAAGACATTCCTCACCACCTGATACCTCAATAAGATTGAATTTATCAGAAAGCATCTCCTTCAAAACCACCCGCTGGAATCTTGAATCATCCACTATTAATAAAGTTTCCTTATTATATGTCTCCATATTTTATTATGCCCTTTCAAAATCATATCAAATAGCTGTCATATAACACATAATATTTATAACAAATCCCTGTTTAAGTCTTAACTTAAAATAATACATATATTGCTTACATAAAAATGCACATATAAACATTATAACATATTAACCATATACATTAAAACAAAAAAATTTTATTTATTAAATATGATTCTTGAAAACCTGAATACCGGAAAAGCCAATATTATTTATAGTATAAAAATAAAGATAAAAATTCAGGCTGTACAACACTATATAAGCCATTAATTCTTATATAATGTCATACAGCCCTTATACATGACAATATAAATATCCAAATAATTTTAAAATCAGAAAATATAACAATTACTGCTGCCAGTTTAATATCAGGCTCAATTCTGATATCATATCATAATTATTTAGCAGTGATATATCCCTGTGCCTTAAGAAGCTCTGCAATAAGTACTGCTCCACCTGCTGCACCTCTTAATGTATTATGTGAAAGTCCAACGAACTTATAATCAAATACAGAATCTTCTCTCAAACGTCCGATTGAAACACCCATACCGTTTTCATAATTAACATCAAGTCTTACCTGTGGACGGTCATCTTCCTCAAGATACTGTATAAACTGCTTTGGTGCACTTGGAAGATTAAGTTCCTGTGGTAATCCCTTGAAGCTTCTCCACTTTTCAATAATCTGTTCTTTAGTAGGTTTCTTTTCAAAGTTTACAAATACGGCTGCTGTATGTCCGTCAAGAACAGGAACTCTTACACACTGACATGTGATAACAGGTTCTGTTGCAGGAACAATTTCACCGTTTTCAATTGTACCCCAGAGTCTTAATGGTTCCTTTTCACTCTTTTCTTCTTCCCCGCCAATGTAAGGAATGATATTACCAACCATTTCAGGCCACTGTTCAAATGTCTTGCCTGCACCTGAAATAGCCTGATATGTTGTAGCAACAACAAGCTTTGGTCCAAATTCTTTTAATGCATTAAGAGCAGGTGTGTAACTCTGGATTGAGCAGTTAGGCTTAACACAGATAAAGCCTCTCTTTGTTCCAAGTCTCTTCTTCTGGTCTTCAATAACCTTGAGGTGTTCTGGATTTATTTCTGGAACAACCATAGGAATATCAGGTGTCCAACGGTTAGCACTGTTATTAGATACTACAGGAACCTCTGCCTTAGCATACTTTTCTTCAAGAGCCTTAATCTCATCCTTAGGCATATTAACTGCACAGAATACAAAATCAACGCTTTCAACAATCTTATCAAAATCCTTGTCCATATCATATACCGGCATCTTCTTAACAAATTCAGGCATCTCTGTCTGCATCTTCCAACGTCCGTTCACAGCTTCCTCATAAGGCTTGCCTGCTGAACGTCCACTGGCTGCAACTAATACAACCTCAAACCAGGGATGGTTTTCAAGTAATGTAATAAATCTCTGTCCTACCATACCTGTTCCACCAAGGATACCAACTCTTAACTTATCGCTCATTTTACTTCTCCCTTTTTCTCTTTGTTATTTAATAATTTTAATATTAATAATGTATACGGATTACTATGTCACCATACCGTCCACATTTAATTATTTATCAAAAAGACACATTTTGCCAATTGTCTTTCTGTGGCGTACATTTGTCTTTTTATTACTTTATGGATATTATCATACATACTTACTTATTGCAACACTTTTTGCACAAAAACTTAATTATTTTTTAATTATCTTACAATCTGTCAATTATATTGCCATTTATATCCACTATTACAGATTTTTATAATATCTTAATAATTTTTAAAAAAACATTATAAAAAAGGCACTATTATACTGAATTATATTAATATAAGCATATAGCAGTACCATAAATGGTATTTATGCTAATCAATGCGTTGTTGTGAGTTTCAATTGCAAAAAACTGTCACATATACTACATAATTAACTGCTGCATATAAACATATATTTTATATATTTTCAATATAACAGTGCCTTTTTATTATATTTTAACTGTATAATTCACAGAAATCATACAATTACACATTAACTTTACCTCATTAAAGATAATGCGTAAAATTACCTTAATTTTATAAATCCATAACTTTCCAGATTCCTTACATATTGCACCAGCCTGTTATAAAGCGGTTCTGCTTTTTCGCCGAACTCTTCCTTTACAAGCTGAGAAATATCATAAACTGTACGCTTACCATCCATTAATGGCCATATAAAGTTTCCCATTTCATCAAGGTGTATCTGTGAAACCTTGGGTTTATTAAATAAAGTTTGTGCCACCTTATTAAATGCCCCCTTATTTTCCATATAGATTGTAACATTACCACCGTCTGATATCGAATACGAATATTTTTCACTATGAACCGGTATATAATCAAGATAATTTTTTAATGGAACATTATTTTTATTTTTCATTTTTACTCCATAATGATGACTTTAATATACATAAAATCATTATAACCATAAGTACAATGCCACCTATAATGCCTGTACTGAATGTAGAAGATAAATCAATGACGTCTTCTAAGCCCGCTACCGCGAATATAGCAAGAAGAATACCTATAAGTCCCTCACCGGCAATCATTCCTGAACAGAATAATACACCGCCATTTGCTTCTGCATTTTCTTCCTTATTCTTTTTCTTCTTATCTACGAACCAGCGGATAACACCACCGATCATAATTGTAGATGTAAGTTCAAGTGGAAGATATAATCCGATTGCAACAGGAAGTACTGATATTCCAAGGATTTCAATAACGATTGCAATGAATACGCCAATAAATACTAATGCCCAAGGAAGATTACCCTCCATAACACCTTCAATAATCATCTTCATAAGTGTAGCCTGTGGTGCAGCAAGTTCTGTTGTACCAAAGCCCCATGCACTGTCAAGAAGAAGTAATACTCCACCGATTGTAAATGCTGCAATTACAGCACCAATCAATTCACCAATCTGCTGCTTCTTAGGAGTAGCTCCAAGAATATAACCAGTCTTTAAATCCTGTGAAGTATCGCCCGCCATAGCTGCAACGATACAGATTACAGAACCGATAGCAATAGCACCTGTCATACCATGTGAACCTATATCCCCTGTTGCCTTTAAACAGATAGTTGCAAATAAAAGTGTAGCAATAGCCATACCTGATACAGGGTTATTACTGCTTCCTACAATACCAACCATTCTTGATGAAACTGTTGCAAAGAAGAAACCAAATATAACAATAAGTATAGCTCCAAGTGGTGATACAGGAATCTCCGGTAAAAGCCATATAGCAATAATTATAACTAATACACCTATACCGATTACTCTCATATCAAGATCCTGCTCTGTACGAAGAGATGTCTTTTCACCACTGCCGCCTTTAATTCCCTTAATAGAATCAGCGAAAGTCTTTACAATTAAAGGCAATGTCTTAATAAGACTTATAATACCACCGGCTGCAACAGCACCGGCACCGATATAACGGATATAACTGCTCCATATAGCTGAAGCTCCACCAGCCGCATACATGTCACTAATCGCCTTTGTGCCCGGATAAAGCACTGTTGAACCACCAAATGTTACTATTGCAGGAATAAGTACAAACCATCCTATAATACCACCGGCGAACATATAAGAAGCAATCTTAGGTCCACATATATAACCAACACCTAAAAGTGCAGGATATGCTTCTGCTGATAATTCTGTCTTTAAAGACTTAAGCGGGATTGTAATGACACCCGGAATAACCTTAAGTCCATCCACTACAAACTTAAATAATGCAGCAATACCAAGTCCTGCAAATACAGACTTAGCCTCAGAGCCACCCTCTTCACCTGCAAGAAGGACTTCTGCACAGGCTGTTCCTTCAGGATATGGCAATACACCATGTTCCTTAACAATAAGGGCATTTCTTAAAGGAACCATAAATAATACTCCCAATACACCACCAAAAAGTGCAATAAGAGATATTGTTATAATACTAGGTTTGTCTGTTACTCCTTCCTTTGCCCATAAGAACAGGACAGGAAGTGTAAATATAGCACCTGCTGCCAGTGATTCACCGGCAGAACCGATAGTCTGTACCATATTGCTTTCAAGGATAGAATCTTTTTTCATAAGAACTCTTATAACACCCATTGAAATAACTGCTGCCGGAATAGAAGCAGATACAGTAAGACCAACACGCAGACCAAGATACGCATTGGCTGCGCCGAAAATAATAGCCAAAAGAACACCCATTATAACAGATGTAACTGTAAATTCAGGTGTAATCTTGTCAGCCGGAATATACGGCTTAAATTCGTCTTTCTTCATTTGAAACCTCCAAAAAAATTTTTGCTTTACTATATTAGCATAATGCAGACACATACATCAACTTATTTTTATACTATAATATTTATTCATATATTATAGAATTTTTATACATTTTATCAACATTACATATTTTACAAACATAAAATAAGGTAATGCAATATAAACAACCGTATCTGATAAATATCAGACCTTCTCTGTGTTTATATAACACTACCTTTTTTCATTCTTCAGGTTCCTGCATAGTTATAAATATCTGTATCTCTTATGCAGTTTACGCATATATATACATAAATAACTTAATTTTATTTGGTTTTTTAACAAAAATTACAAATATTTTTTTGATTTTTTCATTAAAAATCAATGTTTACAGCCATTATTATTACTATTAATTATTTTTATATTTCAACTGTATACCACTCATAACCATTTATAATAGTCGTATTATTGTACTTAATTTCCCTGACAAATTCTGACTGATAGGTCTTATGTACATGTCCATGTATAAAATACTCAGGCTTATATGTATCAAGTATATAATTAAACGCTTCAAATCCCTTGTGTACATGATCCTCACCATCATTAATTCCCGATGCCGGAGAATGTGTAAGAAGAATATCAATGCCCTTATTCTTCTTTAACTGGAACCACATTCTTGATACCCTGTGCTTCATCTGCATCTGTGTATACTGGTTTATTCCTTTTTTATATCTTACAGAACCGCCAAGTCCCATTATCCTAACCCCTTGATACACATATATCTTATCCTCTATACATATGCACCCGTCCGGCGGAGTATTCTCATAACAGTCATCGTGATTCCCCCTTATATATAGTATAGGTACCTTTGAAAAGGAAGCAAGAAATGACAGGTATTGCGGTTTTAAATCTCCCGCTGATAAAATAAGATCAATTCCCTCCAGCTTTTCTTTATCAAAATAATCCCACAGATACTTTGATTCCACATCAGCAAGTATCAGTATTTTCATAACTTTCCTCGTTTCCGGGTCATTCATTAATCATAAGTCACTGTCCAAATGTTAAATACAGCATTTACAATTACAGAACGCCCTGTGCTTTTATAATATTTTCTGCATCATCATACATGGCATCTATAGTTGGTATCTCACCGATAACATTTTCCAGAAGCCAGTTCATGGTTATAATCTGCTCCGGTGTCATTACACTACTCTCTTTATTCTTCATAACACCATTCTGGTCATATAATTCGCCCTTAAATGGCTCAAATTCACCTTTGCTGATTATATCCTTAAATACATTGACTATTCTTTTAGTTTCTGTTGGAAGCTTTCCTGAATATATAACATCAATCACACCGGATGACAGTCCCCACCAGTAATTAAGAGCCTTTACATTATCTTCATCTTCTTCCTTGTTCCACGAACCACTCATTACACTCTGTATCAGCTTCTCATAAAACACGCCCCAATGCCATACAGGCATTGCAAGATGCTGTGTAAGCTTATCATTAACCACTCTGTACAGACCGAACTTTCTTGAAGTACACTGCGGCGTAATCATATCCTGATCTGATATAATCCGTATATCATGCTCTTCAAACTTCTTCTTGTAATCATTGTCCTTTACACACGACCACTCAACATATATCTTAACCTTAGGATTGACAAACTTAGCCCCCAGAGCAAATGCATTGATATTAGCCATTGCTCCATATACAGGATATCCTGCCACATAACCAATCTTTGAATTATCTGATAATGCCCCCGCAATTAAACCCGTAAGGAACTTTGCTTCATACATTCTTGCATAATACGTCCTTATATACTTATGTGATGTATTAAGTGAACAGTTAAGAATCTTGACATCGGGATGAGCTATAGCCTCTTTAAGACTTGCCATAATCATTGCAGGTGAAGTTACACAAATCATATCAGCATTATCTTTAATAAGCATCTCAATCGCATTAACATCATCCTTTTCAGGCTCAACATTAGTTATGCTTGTGGTTTCAAGCTGCGTACCAAATGTATCCTCTATATATTGTCTGCCAAGCTCATGTGAATAACACCACTCTGAATCCTGTGGTGTCTTATCATATATAAAACCAATCTTAAGCTTTTTGTTACCGCTTCCCGGCTTAGGAAGAAGATAACTTAAAATATTTTTTTTAGGTGCATTGGCTGGATCCATCCTCAAATCAACAGCGCTGTTTTCACCAAGCAGTTCAAATTCTGCCCAGGTCTTTGCAACATTCTTAGACATCTCGGACGGTGACATCTTCTTAACATAATCATATCCATGAATATGAATAAATCTTAAAAATGCATCTCCTACCGGATAATCAAACTTATCGCCACCTCTTGCATCAAATGCATTCCTGAAGGTTATAAAGCTTGATACAAGATCCTGTTTATCATATTCATCCATCGGCTCGCCTTTTTTAATTCCTGCAAGCTGCATAAGTGACGTAAAACTGCCTTCTTTGCTGAAATATATATCATTCAGCTTCGTACAATTATAAAAATCCATGAATTCATAATAAATCTTTATATCCGGATTATCGCTTTTTTTAGGGACTTTTCTTATTACTTCTGCCGTTACTGTTACAGCATTAAAATACTTAAGAACACTTACTCTTTTATTGCCTTCCAGTACATAGAACTTATTCATGTACTCATACACTTTAATAGGATCTCTTATTCCTTCATTTTTCTGACTGTCACTAAGACTTGCCCATTTAGCGGCAAATTCTGTTCCCCAATCAAGTATCGGCATAAAATTATCTGCAAATGCATTTGTTCTGCCAACATTACACGTTCCAACAACAAGTCTTAGCGGAATCTGATCCTGCCCCAGACTTACCTCAGAATCAATATCTGACTCATCTACCAGATTTTCAAGAACCGGAAGATATGGATATTTTCCCTTGTATACACACGCATGATATTCTTTTTTGCCAATTTTTGATGCACTCTGATAATCCTGTACTGACATACCTGACCCTCCTTATATTCTGCCAACAAATTATTATTCCATGGTAATTTTAAAAAATATCTACCTATTTATAATGCTCTTTGTTTTATGATATACACGCTGTAAAATAATGTCAAGTATTTACATATCAAACTTCATTGACATTACCACATTTCGGACATACATTACCATTATTGGCATCAAATATATAACCGCACCTTATACAGCATATAATGTCACGCTGTGTCTCCGCCAGATATTCTATGCTTCTTGATAAAGGTTTTTCCTTAAGATATTCAATATATTCCCTAAGGCAGTCCATAAAATGTTGTAGACGTGGCTGCTCCATCTGTTTTGGAATTGATGATATTTTAATCTTTCCATTTCCTGCATAATCAACATATATGCCCTTTGATAACAATCCCTTATCAGTATAAATATCCTGTATGTTCCTTACTTCAAGAACACCACTGCTCATTCCACAGCTATAATATATATTATCCGGTGTCAGCACGAAGCCTTTTTTACCATTAGACAACCTTGAAGTGTCACATATAGCTATAGGATATTCAAACCGGCTTAAATCAACATATGTATACAATGCATTCTCAACCGGATATGGATTATCACTTTCATCTGATGAAATATCAGCATCATCTCCAACATTTGTTATTTCTTTATCCTGTTCATAACCATGGCTATTATATTCATTACTTTCATCTCCAATATTATACATATATAATCCTATATAACCATCATCGTATTCCATATCTTTTTTAAGCTTTTCAATAAGACTTCTACATTCGTCTTTTTTAAGATTATCAAGATGCTCTATTATATTACCAAGTATTTCTGTCTTCAGCTCAGGAAGGAGTATCTGCTCTGATATCCTGTTATATGCCTGCACAGCCTCATCAAATGTCATGTCTGCCAGGTCAGGACATAGCTGTTGTATTGTAATAGTATCCTGTTTTACAAGCTTATCATGATATTGTCCGGCCAGAGCAGCGGTATACTCATCATCAAATTCTCCTCCTGATAATATATCATAAATATCCCTGATTGAATTATCTGCATTATTTAATATATTCTTAATGCACTTAATCTGTGACTCTTTCCACATATTATCAAGCCTGTCTTTATATTCCTGTGTTATATCAGCATTATTTTTATATGTATTTGTATGTGGATATGCATTATCATTGTTCACAGCCGCTGATACATTATCCATGGATTTAATATCATTATTCTTTCTGTCTTTTAAAAAAATATCAGAATATTCATGTATCTTATCCTTTAATTCGTTATATTTTTTTCTGGTAAGGTATTCAGGAACACTTTCAATAATCTCATCCAGCTCTTCTTTCTTCTTAGCTGTTATCCATGAGAACAGCTTCTTTAACAATGGTTCTTTTACATTATCAGAACAATCCTCTTCTTCAATCTGTCTGTATGCATGTGTCATAGCATTATAATCACTGCTTTTCACTTCAAGAAGCTTCTGTGCTATCTTCTTTTCCTGCTTTTTATCAATTATCTTATCCGACAATTCTATATACTTTTTCTTTGTATCTTCATTAATATCATTATCATCTTGTATATCTTTTGTGAAATTCCTGATTTCATCTGCCGGCAGTACTGCCGTATCCATTATAAACTGTCTGTCGTCACCCTTAAGCAGTATATTCTTTAAATGTTCTTTATTCTCTTTACGCTTTTTCTTCTTGTTTAAATCCGATATATTATCGTCTGTATCTTTTTTTTGCGACTGTTTATCATGTCCGGTTTTTTCAATGTTCTGATTGTCATTATATTCCGGATTGCCAGCTTCTATTGATTCTTTGGTATGTTTTCCATGTCCGATTTTTTCAATATTTTTATTATTTTCAATATTTTTATTATTTTTATTCTTATTGCCATATTTTTTACGGCTGTCCAATTCAAAATGTTCTTTAAAAAATCTCTTTATATCTCCGGCCAAAAGATTACGTCTCTTAGTTTCTTTTTCTATTACGCTGCCATATTTTTTAACATTATTCTGCGAATAAAAGTCCGCATCCATTCTTGCATTTAACTGGAAAATCTCTGCATCAGGATGTTCTTTAATATTATCACACACATCTGAGAGCATACGTTTGTCTGTCGCTTCACGCTGCTTTTCTTCCTCGTCAATCTCTTCCTGTGACTTCTTTTCATAATCCTGTTCATATACATTGAAATTACAGTTGGACACCCTCTGTCCATCCTTGCCCATAACATCAATGTAATCGTTATACGCCTGTTCATCACCATCAAAATCAAGTTTATATATTATTCCCTCTGCCAGCAGTCTGTCAGGACGCGGTGTAAAAAATACGGTACATTCATCACAGGTATATGCCCTTGCAAGATATACATTACCCTCATCAGTTTCGATTTTCTGCTCCTGGCCTGCTGCATATACCGTCATATACATTACACCTCCACATATAGGACACTGATATGCAGATGCATAAAAACCTCTTCCGAGTCTTTTCCTGTTACGTTCTTTTTTAGACATGCCATTATACTTAAAGCTTCTTTCATCTGACTTCCATTTCATGTTATGCCATAATCCCATCTTATTCCTGCGATTTTTCTTTCTGTCTTTAACGGCATCTTCCTCATCCCCACTCACATCTTCATCTGCTTTATCAGATGAATTATCACGGTTAATATTTAACATTTTATCAATAATAAGCTGTATAACATCTTCATATAAAATCTGTATTCCGTCTTTGTAAAACCTGCATTTATCCTTTGCAATCTCTGAAGTGACTCTGATTTCAGAAAAGACATTATCAACAATGCTTTTGAGCTGTTTATAATTCTGGCCTACTGTAAGTCCCTTTATCTGATTCCATTTTCCAAATATATATAATAAAATATTAAAGGCATTTTCAAGCAGCGTATTATTACACATAAGAATTGCACTATCCACATTTACATCCACATCGATGATTGTATTAATCAGCTTTCTATTATCAAAACTGAATACAAGTGACCTTCTCTTCCCCGGCAGTATAATACTGTTATTATTAATTACAAATATCTCACACCACTCAACATCTGCACCCATAACACTTATTGCCTTATTAAATGCCGCTTTTATTGCAGCATCTGCTTTTATCTGTATCATATCCCTGTCACTCCATTATATTAAAATCTCACATATAGAATAATAAATCGTTTCTACTATCATTTATAATCTAAAAAATCCGCACATCAGATTTATACTACAATCTGATATACGGATTAATTTTATCATATATTAATTAAATGTGTAAATGTGGCATAATTACCTCTATTATAATTATCTGATAATTACTTTCCAGATTATAATTTTCCGCTCAGGTAACCATTACAGCCTGCATAAATTGGTGCATATGCTGTATTATGCTGCTGTTGTATCACTCTGTGTTTTCTTTTCTGTCTTGAAAAGCTTTGCAAAACAACTAAATGCCACAAGCACACCAAGTACCATTAAAAGCACTGCAACTATAAGCTGAAGTCCATCTACCAGGAATGTTGCATTTCCATTTATAACATTAGATACAAGTGATATCAGCTTCTGTACAAGTGCAGTAAATGTTACTGCAAGCATCATAACCATTGGTACATACAATGTCCAGCCTGTACGTCCTGTTGTCTTTAAGAATACTGCAAGTGCAATAAGTACAAGTGCTGCAAGAAGCTGGTTAGCTGAACCGAACAATGGCCATACATTGTTGTAACCGCCTAATGTTAAAAGGAAACCGAAGAACAGTGTAATTACTGTTGCAAAATATTTGTTAGTTAATACTCTCTGTACAGGTGACATTGTTGCCGGGTCAGTAGAATCGCCATAGAATAATTCCTGAAATGACATTCTGCCTATACGTGCAACTGAATCAAGTGATGTAAGTGCAAGTGCTGATACACACATTGTCATAAATACTGTTGCTACTTCAACCGGTACGCCAAGCTTTTCAATGAAACCTGCAACACCTGTTGAGAAGATTGAAAATGGTGTTCCTGCCGGCTTAGTACCATTTACTGCTACTGCACCAACTACTACTAATGCTACTATACCAAGTAATGATTCAACTACCATTGCACCATAACCAACCATTGGCATATCCTTTTCATTACTGATTGTCTTAGATGATGTTCCTGATGATACAAGGCTATGGAAACCTGATACAGCACCACATGCTATTGTAACAAATAGTGTTGGGAAGAGACTGCTTCCACCAACGTTAAATCCATTAAATGCATTAAGCTTCATTGCAGGATGAGCTACAACTACACCTATTACAGCACCACCAATCATACCAAGTAACATAAATGTTGTCATATAATCACGAGGCTGCATTAATAACCACATTGGAAGTACTGATGCAAAGAAAAGATAAGCCATAACAACTATAATCCACTGTGTCTTTGTTGCATAAATCGGAAGATTCATACCAATTACAAACATTACCACTAAAAGGCCTATGGCAACTATCGCCTTAACCCATTCATTCATCTTCCTGCCGGCCTTTTCAACTGATTTCTGAACAAGTCCGAAGATGATTGCAACACCGATAAATAACATTGATATCGTTGCTGCTGCTGCATCTGCATATACTTTAGTTGTCTCACCTGTTGTAGCATCTGCCTTAAAACCTACAAATGTACCTGCAACCATATCTGTAAATGCAGCTATAACCAGAAGTGTGAATAACCAGCAGAATAACATAAATAACTTTCTGCCTGTCTTACCGATATACTTCTCAATTATCATACCCATTGATTTACCTTCATTCTTAACAGAAGCATATAAAGCGCCAAAATCCTGTACAGCTCCGAAGAACAAGCCCCCAATGATTAACCATAAAAGAACCGGAACCCATCCGAATACACATGCAAGTATAGGACCTGTTACAGGACCTGCACCTGCTATTGATGAGAACTGATGTGAAAATACTGTAAACTTAGATGATGGAACATAATCTTCTCCATCTTCATGTGTAAATGCAGGTGTCTTAGCCTTAGGATCAAGACCCCACTTATTAGCAAGCCAGCGTCCATAGAATATATATCCTGCTGACAATGCTACGATACCGATTAATACAATTACTAATCCATTCATAATAGTCTCCATTCTGTGAGTGTGATTTATTTTTTGTCTGGTATGCATGTTATCATATTCATGTTATTAAGAGACACTTATAAATAACAATGCGTAAAACGAAAGACTTTGGCTATTTGCGACACCCACCACGTTAATAGCCATTTTTAAATTGTCTGTTACAAAAAAAGATATGAATTTAAACCGTTATTTATGTATATATGCTGACATACCTGTAATATATACTTACAGTATCAATAAACTATACAGGCACAGATTTGGGATTACTCCGGGTATAAAAAAGACTTTCGTCTTCACGGATACAATTGTATGTATCCACAAAGACGAAAGCCTATACTTCCGCGTTACCACTTTGTTTGCTGATATTAAAAACCAACCACTCTGTCTTATCATTCAATAAGTTTCCGATATAACGGTGGAAAACCGGTGATACTTAATAACACAATGTAAAAACATTATTGCTTTCTGTACACTGCTCACAGATGATAACAACCAGCCTAAGCCATTGCCTCACACCATCCGGCAACTCTCTGAAAGCCTCTTTCTGACTGTCGTATTCTGTTCATTGCATTTATCTTTTTCTGTTGACAGAAATACTAGCACTATACTTAAGTAATGTCAACACCTTTTTTATATTTTATTTATACTTTTTATTATATTTTCATCAAAGTATAACATTTAATCAGTTTACTGTAGTTATTATACCAAAGAAGAGTATTCTTCATCTGTTACAGGCTCACACCACTCATTAGATGTTTCTTCTCCCGGAACTAATATCAATATCCTCATTATTCCAGTTCTCTCCAAATAATACATCATCATTAAAATGCGCAAACTGTGGAGCAAATTCTCCCAATGCCTCTCTTCCGGCATCCTGTGTTATCTTAGCCATTATAATATCCTCCTTTATATGCCCTGTTCCTATTATTTAAGAAAATTCTACATGCATACATTACAAATGTCCAATACCTATATCTTATCATTAATTATGCATATAAAGCATGATAATATAAAATCATTCCAAATATTTTATATTTCAAACTGTTCTACCATCTGAACCATAGTCTGAATCTGGGCTGATTGTTCCTCACTTATGGCAGCAGTCTCTTCTGAAGTCGCAGAATTGCTATCTACAATCTCTGCAACATGTGCAATATTCTCATCTATCTGCCTTACGCTTTCAACCTCTTTACTAAGTCCGTCTGCCATCTGTATCATCTTTTCTGTAGCACCCTTGGCTCCTTCCATAACCTCAGTCATACTAGCTTCTGTCTCATCAGCTATTACCATGCCTTTTTCTACGGCATGTATAGTATTCTGTATAAGTCTTGTCGTCTCGCCAGCTGCCTGTGTTGACTGCTCAGCAAGATTCTTAACCTGTTCTGCAACAACCGCAAAACCTCTTCCGGCTTCCCCCGCTCTTGCAGCTTCTATAGAGGCATTCAATGATAACAGATTAGTCTGTCCGGCAATATCTTCAATAACTTCAATAATAGAATGAATCTCTTTGGAACAGTCACTAATCCGGCTTATTGCCTCCTTTAATTCCTGCATCTTAATATTACCATTATGTACAACCTTAGCTGCTTCTTTAGATATCTGTGCCGTCTCTTCCGCTTCTTTAGCCTTACTTTCTATACTCTCAGCCATAGAATCAATCATCGCTGTTGTCTCTGATATCTTACTTGCCTGAACAGTACTTCCCTCAGCAAGGTCTGTTGCTGCCTGTGCAAGCTGTTCTGAACCGCTTCCTATCTCATGTGCAGCATTCTGGATACCCTTTAATGTCTCTTTGGTGTCAGTAATAATCTTTATCATTGAGTCCTTAATCTTCTCAAATTCACCGACATATTCCTGTGTAAGCTCTACATTATAATTGCCTTGTCCCATCTTTTCAAGAACCGCTGACAATTCTGTAATCATATTAGTAAAATTATAATTCATAAAATTAATTGCACCAACCATATTACCAACTTCACTATCATCTTCCACAAGATCCATATTATTCACAAAATGACCTCCTGCAAGCTCTTTTAACTGATCTGAAACCTTAACAATAGGTGTAAGCAGCTCTTTCTTTGAAAATGCAACAGTAGTTCTTATTCTTAAAACTATTGCTATAAATGAAACTATAAACAATATCATGCTTATATACATGGCAATATTATATATATTCTTTGTTGCAGACATACGGCTCTGTATATTCTTTATACATGTATCTGTAGATGAATTAATCTCTTTGACAACCTTCTCATAACTATCTCCAAACACATATGACTGTGCTTCTGATAATCTTCCCTGCTTAACGCTGTCCATCGCCTTCTCTTCAATCGGAACAAGATTCTGTGACATCTGTGCTATATGTTCAAGGGCTGACCATTCACTCTCCTTAAGATTATTCTCTTTAAGTGCTTCCCATGCAATGTCCCTGTTCTTGTCCTCATTAAGCTCTTTCATATAGTCATTATAATATGCAATATCTCCTGTTGTCGCATAACCTTGTACTGATGCTGTAAGCACCTTAGAACCTATTCTGTACTGGTTAAGATATGTTGTATTCTCAACCTGTTCATTTGAAATTCTGTTAAGCAGAACATTGCTTATTATAAATATTAACAGAAAAATAATGCCTATGCCTACCATTCCATATGTAAATCTTACATTTTTGTCAAGTCCTTCTGCCTGACTGTTAGCTCCTCTGATATGTTCTTTTCTTTTGTTTTTTTCCATACTAATCCTCATTTCTGAGCAACTTTACTGCGAAGAGGCTAAGAAAAATTCGCACAGCCGATTTTTCTTCTGCCATCGTGGCTATTTGTTCTGCTCTGAAACAAATAGCTGTGTAAAAAATCAGCATATCAATGTGATTATTCACACTAATCTTCATTCCATAGATGCTTTATAATACTCCTATAGCACGCTCAATAGTTAATATTATCAATATAATTATATAATGAAATAATACTATTTTCAATTAATTTTTTACGTGCTTAAAGTATTATCAGTTACTTATCATCAGTATTAGACAACTAAACTACACGGCTCTCAGCACCATGCGGATTATTAACAAATTCATAATCATTTCCCGGTAGTATAATAGTATTAAGAGTTCTACCAACAATTGCCGCAATTGTAAGTACTGTAAGTTTGATTGAAGTAACTTCCCAAAATAATCACATATAATTTTGAGAAGCCTTCGTAAGCATTCTACTTTAAGAATTCTCTCTAAATGCTCTTTAAGAGCTGGGTGGACTATCTCTTTATGACCCACACAACACCTACACAAACGCAAAAAACTGCAACATTAAGATAATTCATATATAAATTATCTTAATGTTGCAGTTTATCAAAACAATAACTAATTTGTTATCTATAAAAATAATTACTTATTCTTATTTTCTTCGTAAGCTTTTCTGCCTTCTGCAACTCCTGCCTTAATTCCGGCAAGTCCTGCTTTGGCAACCTCCTTGCCAACTTTGGCAGCCTCTTTTCCTACTCTTACAGCTTCCTTAGCAACTTCCTTACCTACCTTAGCTGCCTCATCTGCAAATTGCTTAGCTCTTTCCTTAATCTCCTCTGAATCCATTCCATCTGATGACATTTCAGACTTCGCAATATCAGGATTATTAATCGCAGCCTGTGCGGCAGCAAGCCTTGCTATAGGCACTCTGAATGGGGAACAGCTTACATAATCAAGTCCTGCTTTATGACAAAATTCAATACTTGACGGGTCTCCACCATGCTCACCACATATACCGCATTTTAACTGTGGACGGGTGCTTCTACCTTTCTTAACAGCCATTTCAACTAATTGTCCGACACCGCTCTGGTCTAATCTTGCAAATGGATCTGACTCATATATCTTATTCTGATAATATGAATCAAGGAACTTACCCGCATCATCTCTTGAGAAACCAAATGTCATCTGTGTAAGGTCATTAGTTCCGAATGAGAAAAATTCTGCTTCCTTAGCCACTTCATCTGCTAATAATGCAGCTCTTGGAATCTCAATCATAGTACCAATCTTATACTTAATATCTGAATTCTTCTCACGCTTAACCTGTTCTGCTGTCTCAACAACAACATCCTTAACAAACTTCAATTCCTTTCTCTCTCCTACAAGTGGAATCATAATCTCAGGAACTATCTTATATCCCTTCTCATCTGCCACTTCAATAGCTGCTTCCATTACGGCTCTTGTCTGCATTCTTGCTATCTCAGGATATGTTACTGCAAGACGGCAGCCTCTGTGACCCATCATAGGATTAAATTCATGTAATGCATCACAGGTTGTCTTAATCTCCTCAACCGATATACTCATATCTTCTGATAAAGCCTTAATATCCTCTTCTTCTGTCGGAAGGAACTCATGAAGAGGTGGATCTAAATATCTTACAGTCATTGGTCTGCCTTCAAGAGTCTCATACATTGCCTTAAAATCTGCTTTCTGGAATACAAGCAGTTCATCAAGTGCTGCTTCTCTTCCTTCAACAGTCTTTGAAAGAATCATCTTACGAATC
This sequence comes from uncultured Eubacterium sp., assembly GCA_900545725.1. Classification (GTDB taxonomy): domain Bacteria; phylum Bacillota; class Clostridia; order Lachnospirales; family Lachnospiraceae; genus Lachnospira. Next base: position 2,290 of record URAI01000030.1, on the reverse strand, counting down.
TTAGGTATTCTGTCCTTTTCAAAGAACATATGCTCTGTACGACAAAGTCCAATGCCCTCTGCCCCCAGCTTAACTGCATTAAGTGTATCCTTAGGTGTATCTGCATTAGTCCTTACACCTAATCTTCTAAAATGGTCAGCCCATTCCATAATTCTGCCAAAATTACCACTTACTGTAGCTTCAACAGTCTTAATATCTCCATCATATATCTTTCCTGTAGAGCCATCAAGAGATATATAGTCACCTTCTTTATAAGTATGGCCTCCTAATGTAAATACCTTAGCTTCCTCGTCAATTACAATATCTCCACAGCCTGATACACAACATGTTCCCATTCCTCTTGCTACGACTGCTGCATGACTTGTCATACCGCCTCTTACTGTAAGAATACCTTGTGAAGCATGCATACCTTCAATATCTTCCGGTGAAGTCTCAAGTCTTACAAGAATAACTCTCTCTCCTCTTCCACCTTTTCCTGCTGCCTTGGCATCATCTGCATTAAAGCATATCTTACCTGCCGCAGCTCCAGGTGATGCCGGAAGTGCTTCACCTATAACCTTACCATTCTTAAGTGCTTCTGCATCAAATGTAGGATGAAGAAGCTGATCAAGTGACTTGGCATCAATTCTTAAAACAGCCTCTTCCTTTGTAATCTTACCTTCATCTACAAGGTCGCACGCAATCTGAATGGCTGCCTGAGCTGTTCTCTTACCATTTCTTGTCTGAAGAAAATATAACTTACCTTCTTCTATTGTAAATTCCATATCCTGCATATCTGCATAATGATCTTCAAGCTTCATTGCAAGCTCTATAAACTGTCTGTAGCAGTCCGGCAGGTCATTTTCAAGCTGTGTAATAGGCTGTGGGGTTCTTACACCTGCAACAACGTCCTCGCCCTGTGCATTGATAAGATATTCTCCATATATACCTTTTTCTCCGGTAGATGGATTCCTTGTAAATGCAACACCTGTACCTGATGTCTCACCCTTATTACCAAATACCATCGTCTGCACATTAACTGCTGTACCCCAGTCACCCGGAATATCATTCATTCTTCTGTATACAATAGCTCTTGGATTATCCCATGACTTAAATACAGCCTTAACTGCTTCAATAAGCTGTATCCTAGGATCCTGTGGAAATTCCTCTCCATCCATATTATCGCTATATATCTTCTTGAACTTCTTAACCAGTTCCTTCATATCCTCAGCAGTAAGCTCAGTATCGAACTTAACACCCTTTTCAGCCTTCACATCATCAATAATGCTTTCAAAAAATGACTTCGGCACTTCCATTACAACATCTGAGAACATCTGGATAAATCTTCTATATGAATCATAAGCAAATCTTTCATTCCCCGTCTTTAATGCAAATCCCTTAACTGATTCATCGTTAAGACCCAGATTAAGAATTGTATCCATCATACCAGGCATTGAAGCTCTTGCACCTGAACGTACAGATACAAGTAAAGGATCATTAATATCACCGAACTTCTTTCCATTGACCTCTTCAAGCCAGCCTAATGCTTCAAATATCTGATTCTTTATCTCATCTGTAATCTTTTTACCACTTGTATAATAATCTGTACAAGCCTCTGTAGTAACTGTAAAGCCCTGTGGAATTGGCATTCCAAGACTTGTCATTTCTGCAAGATTAGCTCCCTTTCCTCCTAAAAGCGGCTTCATATCTGCATTTCCCTCATTAAACTTATATACCCATTTAGTCATATCAGCCCTCCATTAAATTTAATTTTTATTTGTTAAAATTATAACATACTTTTTTTATTACTTCAAGCTATTGTTTTTATTATAATACAATATTATAGCTTTTATTAAAATTTATAGATTTATATTACTTTACAAAAGCTAAATATTATGGCATTATATTGCTCGGAAAATGCAGACAGATAATTATAATATATGCAGAAAGGAGGATCTAATATGTCTAATTTACCTAAAGATCCCGTAATATTACTCAGCTTTACCAATACCCAGTTAAGAGATAATTATTCTAATCTTGAGGAATTCTGTAAAGCTTATATAGTTGATGAAAATGATATTATAAATACACTTCATACTATTGATTATGAATATGATAAGAGAGTGAATCAGTTTGTATAAATTATGATTTGTTGAAATGAGGGGTGTAGTGGGGAAGTGGCGGATTGTATTAGGAATTTTAAAACGATGGATGAGTGCTAAGAAACTCTACAGATGAGCATTTAATATACAGATGCCGTCCGGGTCGTGCCAAATGCGGCGTCCTGCCGCTTGGCACTCGATTGTGCGTC
>URAI01000029.1 GCA_900545725.1 uncultured Eubacterium sp. | reverse complement strand
GAAAACTCCATTTGAAGGTATTGAAAATGAAAAACGCATCGTGGAAATTTGCGATTCACTATCCCTAGGCGCTGCTATTGAAAACATGATATTGACAGCAACAGAACATGGATTAGGTACATTATGGATTGCAAATACGTGTTTTGCGTATAAGGAACTTGTAGATTTTATCAAAACAGACAACCAGTTAACCGGAATTGTTGCTGTTGGATTTGCAAATGAAGCTCCAGCTAAAAGACCACGGAAGCCATTCACTGATATTGTTGAGTACCGATAAGTACATATGCACTTCCCCCTTCCTTTCTATGATTTAGATCGGAAGGGACTTAAAGAATCCGTTGCTGTTGCTTTTATTCCTATCCCAACATTTGAATCTGGTTTCTGCTAATCCTCTTTCAAAGAGCATAAAATGTCTGTTATTTGCTCCAGGCTTTCTGCAAAATATATTCCTTTTTGTCTTTCCTCTGATGACAATCCCATGTCAATCATATGTTTAAGCATTGCTTTTAAGCTATCATAGTAACCATTAAGATTATATACAATGCACGGTGCATTTAACTGCTTCAGTGATACTTTTGACATAATCTCAGTTATTTCTTCCAAAGTACCTGTTCCTCCAGGAAATGCAATAAATGCATTGCCAAGTTCAATCATTTTGTTTTTTCGTTCCGACATATCCTTAGTTGCGATCAGTTTTGTAATTCCTTCGTGCTGAAATTCATTTTCAATAAAAAATTGTGGCTCAACACCCGTAACATTGCCGCCTGCATTCAATACACTATCGGCTAATGCTCCCATCAAACCACTTTTAGAGCCTCCGTAAATAAGTGCGTTGCCACTTTGTCCGATCCAGGTTCCCAGTTCTTTGACTGCCCTTTTTAACGACGGATTGTTACCTTCATTTGCACCAAGATATACTGTAATATTCATTTAATTTTTCTCCTTTGTAAAAAAGTATTTTTCCAACCTCAACTCCGCACTTTTTCTTTATCTGTGAATTCAAAAATACCCTCTGCATTCATCCTGCTTTTATTTTAGTTGGGACGAATAACCGTCTCATCTGTGCTTTCGTTGTCCCAATCCACGCCCAATCCATTACTTCTTAGTTATAAAATGTGAACGCATGCGTTCACTATTGTCCCAACTAAATCTTATCATCATTCCAACCTCTGTTCAACCAAAACTTTTTCCATTATACAATGCAAAATAAAAGAGACTCCACTCGCCATGAATGAAGCCTCCTGATATATGTATGCATCCTACAGCATATTATCTGCAGGATGCCGGCTGCCTACGCAGCCTTTTTGTCCAGAAGCTGTTTTACTCCACCTAAGTAATAACAGAATCTGTCAAATTGTTTCTGCCTGCTTACTTTCTCGTCATCAATTGAATCCTTGATCATCATGCACATCTCTACTTCATCTCTTATCTGTGGTGCGTATTTAATAATCATGTCTGCAAGAAAGCTGCAGCAGCGTTCATAATCCTTGTTCATTGCCAAGCCTCCTCAAAATATAATCCTGTGAATGATTCACAGAACATATTTTATCGCAAGACTTTTAAAAATGGAATAGATTTTACCAAACGGCAGTTTTCAAAAAAACTTATCTGTCAAAGATTAATTTTTCCCACGGTTCATATCCTGTCATGTAGCCGAATTCTTCCTCATTCCTGAATCCTTCAAGAAGTTTTTCTTTTACACTATCTAATATAGCTTCATCAATATCCCTGAATTTCATATGCTTATATAAATCGGACTTTCTAAAATCATACATAGTACCCACGTTATCAAGAAGATGTTTTACCACCTTATATGTTCCCTCTACATCTTTCCCTGCACATACAATATCAAGCATTGGCGAATACTCATTATATTTTCCCATTTCCAATGTATGAGCAACTGCCTGTACTTTCCCTGACAGAAATCTCACATAACCGATATCATTTTCCCGCAATGCCAGTCCAGCCATTGTGGAAAGCACAAAATTAAGTGTACTAAAGCCGGAAAAAATAACATTTTCATATTTCTCATATGCTTCTTTGATTTTTCCCTGCTCCTGGAGTAATCTTCCCTGATAATAACTTTTCATAGGATCGTGTTCTGAAAAATAGTCCAGATATTTTTCTGCCTTGGCGTAATTCTTCTTACGTAAATAAAATCCAAATAAGGAATCTGCTGCATGATGCTGTATCTCTTCATTCTCATCATGTAGTGCCAGCTCATACCATGCGTTAATCTGCTTATCATATTTTTCCGGATTCGTGCATTTATCCGTTATTCTTCTTGCATCAAGCATTACCGCAGCCTGCCAGATAAGCATGTTACAATTCGGATATTCCTTTATAAGTCTCAATGCCCATTCATAAGTCTTTTCATAGCCTTCTTCTGAAAACATCCTGTCCATCTTCCTGATAATTTCTTCGATTTCAGTATCTGAAAGATATTCATGAAAAGAAAGTAATGTATCAAGCGAAATATCAAACAGTCTCGCAATTGGTGCCAGCAGTTCAATATCCGGATTGGAATTACTATTCTCCCATTTGTTTACAGCCGGTGTCGTCACGCCTAATCTGTTTGCCATCTCCTCCTGCGTCATACCAGCTTCTTTTCTATATTTTTTATAACAACGCCTATATCCATTTGCTTCATCTCCTAAAAAATTCAAAAGCTTTTGTATACTCAGCATATCAGATTCATATAGATTGCTCAATTGAACAGTGTTTAATTTCTATTCAATTTTATATTCTCGGCAATGAATACAAAGCTCCTACTACTGCTTTTGAAACAGAACTGCTCAACACTGTTGATAAGCTTGACTTTTCAAAGAAAGAACAGCTTCTAAGAATTGCAAAAGTCTTATAAACTGCCTATTCCTTTATTCTTTTGACATATCTGTAATATGTACTCTTACTCACACCAAGCTGTTTCATCAGTTCAAATGGACGTATTTCTCCTGACACCACATTCTGATAATGCTCTGAAAATTCATCAAGCGACATCACCGCTGGTCTGTCGTAATCATCCCATTCTCCACGAGCCTTTTTAGAATCTATACTTTCACGCTGTCGTTTCTCTTTCTTTTCAATCTCTGCCTGTGCCATAGCTGCATATAGCTCTATCAGCATATTATTGATGGTTTCCATCAGCATACGAGCCATAGCATTATCCAGCTTTGATAAATCCATAAGCGTAGTAGGAAGCTCTAGTATTTTTACACGAATACCATTATCCCTGTAATACTGCAATTCCTTTAATGTCTCCTGCTTATTTCTGCCCAGCCTGTCTACCTCAGTAATAATCAACTCGTCACCAGCTCTTAATACATCCTCTTTTAATACCTGATATCTTGGACGATTAAAATTCTTTCCTGTCTGCTGGTCAGTGAATATCTTTTCCAGCTCCAGATTGTTCTGCTCACAATAGGCTGTAATCTCCTTGATACCTCTGTCTAAATGCTGTTCTCTTGTACTTGTTCTGTGATAACCATATCTCTTCATGATTATTCGCTCCTTTCCTTAGTCCTGAAATGTGTACTTTTTGAAACTACAAAAAAAGGACTGCTAAACCGTCCCGAAATCTATGGATATTCCTTTATGGAACGTCCCGGTATTTGTGTATGCTTTTTGACACCACCTTCTTAAAAATGGGTACAAAAAAGAAGGTATATTTCAACCTTCTTCTCTAATGCTTATTAATATTAAGAAATGACACCACTCAAACCATGGATTTCTCGTCATAGGCTAAGCGGTGTCAATACTTAAAAGTTTGGGGTCATTTTTTCCTTTTTTTATGTTTTTTCAATTTGCCAGTATATTTTGTAATTATAATATCATATATTTCTTCCATACTATCATTTACATATTGTGTAAACCTACAATAATGTTCATCCTCTAAATGCATATCGCTCTTTTTAACCAATTCGTCCTCAAAAGATTGAAGATGAGTACATATATTATTATAAAATTTAATATCTCTGTATTTGAAGAAAATAGATTTTCTTCTTATTTCGTTCAAAACATCAACCAACTCTTCCGTACCAGTCACTATATTGTTATTATATGTAACTTTATTTCGAGCACTCGGTAATTTATCCAAAAGGTAATCATTATATATTTCTTCAAAAAAATGTGCTTCTAAATTTATACGACTTATTCTTTGACTCCCAAAAAATTCTGAGCACATTGCAATAACAGAAATAACTATTGCAATTATTGACAATACCAATTCCAATCTTGTATCCCCCTTTAGTATATATTCTCTTGAATCCTTGCTGTTAATTTTTCGTTAGAAGATTCAATTATAAATCTTTCTTCAATCTTCTCATACCCAATAGAATTTATTAACTCCGAAAAGAATCCTTGGACAAAAGAGGAAGCGACCTTCTCAATTTGATTAGGAAAGACAAGCTTAACTTGTTCATTTTCATCACTAATTTTGTCATATATTGGTTTTACTTGCTCCCTATAAGTAGTCTCTCCATATGGAAAACCTGCCAATCTAGTTTGACTTTTATCAAAAATCAACTTCACAACTTTCATTATATTCGACCTTCCTCTCTTTTTAATACAAAATTCAAATTATATGCTGTCCCTGGAAAATAAACCATACATTCATATATAGCATTTTCATCTGGAATACAATTTATAAAATCATGTTCTATATTCAACCCCAGCCATTCATCAGAATCATATTCAAGCAATTCTTTTTCAAAAAAAATTATTCTTCTTCCGCTTATCAAATAACAATTATCTGTATCAGATTTACCCTGTAAAGACTTAATCAATGTAGTTAATCCTCTTCCGCCTGCTTTTCCTTTACAGGTTGCCCCAGATATTTTATGCTGTATCGAAGCCATGTTACAAAAATCGTCGTAATTGTATTTCTCATCAAACTCTTTTTTGTGATTATTGTATGCTTTTTTTAATACAATATACCTATCATCAGTATCTAATTCCTCATTTTCAATTCGTTTCTTTATTTTATCCCCAAATAATACATCCGAAAAATTTAAAATAACAATATTAATACCATAAAAATCCCCATCTTGAACTTCTGATTCAACGCATTTGGAATGGTCTGTGGTAACATCAATATCTAATAGACATTGACTATTTGCATGTTCAATAGCATTTCCAACTATTTCTCCAATCATTTCAACAATATCATCTTTATAGTTCTCTTCAATATAAAATGTAGAAAGAAAATTAAAAACATCTTGCTGCAAGCTTCCAAGATAATTTGTATCTGTTTTATCTTCCGATATTACCTTTCTAAAATGATACCTATATATTTCTGATTGGAATTTTTCTAAATATTTGGGGCATGATTTGGCCACATTGTTATTAATTAATGCTAATGGAGACGAAAAAACCCCTTGTGTTAAAATATTATTGTTTGGCAACCATGATATAGCAACCGCATGCCTGTAATCTTTCATAAGTGAATAACAAATACATTCTAAAATAATATAGGATAATTTATCTATTATTTCTACTTCTTTAAAGCAAATATAAATCGGCATATTAATATTACGATATTTTGTATGAAGTCCATTAATAAAGGATATCAACTCCATTAGTTGTTTTGCACCAAATTCATTATCTAAGCATACGAACTCTGCACTTACCTTTTTCGTATTAATTTTAGGATTACTTTTTCGTGGATTATTTTCAAATAGTTTCTTTATATTCTCCAGTATTGTCACCTTCTCTTATCAAATCAAGCAATTTCACATAAAAATAATCAAGTAAGATTCATTCTAATTGATTAAATCTTCTGTTTAGGTACAAACTCAATCTTAAGAGCCATTCCCATACCATCCGCTAATCTTTTAAGCAAATTAACAGAAGGGTTTCGTGTTCCATTCTCAAGCTTGCTGATATCTGCCTGATTAATACCAGTACGTTCTGCAAGCTCCTTCTGGGTCATATTCTGAGAAGTACGAGCATCCACGATAGCTCTTATAACATCCATCTCAGGCTGAATAGCTTCATATTCTTTTCTGAACTCATCATCTTTCAACTGCTTAGAAAGCATATCATCAAATGTTCTCATCCTTCATCACCCTTTCTATGAAATCTTTTCTTCTATCCTTTGCAATCTGAATCTCCTCTTTAGGAGTTTTCTGTGTCTTTTTAACAAATCCGTTCGTCAGTATTATTTTACCCTCATAATAGAAAAAATATAAGACTCTGGTAATATCACTCCCGAATTTACAACGCAATTCAAATATTCCGTCATCCAGATGTTTACTGTAAGGTTCTCTAAGCATATTTCCCTTTTCTTGTAATATACCAAGCAATCCAAATATTTTAGCTCGCATCCTAGGATTAACAGAATCAAGAAATTCCTCTACTGGAACTTCGCCATTTTCCTTTTCATATGCTATCAGTTTAAATTCTGTCATATAATCTCCTTTGTAAATATTATATGGCATATATACCATAATGTCAATTATCCATTTAATATAATCATACCGAGCTATTTCTCTAAAAAACGTGTAGTAAGTGTGTAGTAGAGCACTTTTTTAACTAAGAAATGGCTTATTTATAGGCTTTGTAGGAGTATCTAGTGATGTTGCCGTGACATACCATCAATTTTACTAAATCAATCTGAAATACCTCAACGCATCCTTAATATACTCCACCTTCTCCTGCGGACACTGCTTTACCTCTAGATTCTCTTTCTTGGACTTATTGTAGTTCTCGCCCATGTCCAGACCACACATACGCTTTACCTGTGCAATATAAGAAGTATGCACATTCACACCGTACTTTTCCTTCACATATTCCTTAATCTTTGAATAAGTAGCCTTTTCTTGTGGTGTATAATTACTCTCTTCATCAGGCTCCATTGTGACCTCAATCTTAGGTGTATCTTTTTTGAGGGATAATTTAACAACTGTCTCCACATGCACCGTATTCCCAAACTGGTCCACAGCCTGTACCTTTTCTACCTTATATCCATGCTCTTCCATAAACTTCAAATCTCTTGCCAGCGTTGCACTGTCGCAGCTTACATATACCATACGCTTTGGTGACATCTTAACCACCGTCTCAAGCAGTGTCTCCTCGCAGCCCTTTCTTGGCGGATCTACAACTACAACGTCAGGATGAATCCCTCTCTTCGCTTCCTCATCCCCTGCGGCTGCTTTCCTGCTTAATTCCTCGTAAAATGCCGGTACTACCTCTTCTGCCTTTCCTACAAAGAACTCTGCATTATCAATATTATTAAGTCTGGCATTATTTTTAGCATCCTCTATTGCCTGTGGTACAATCTCTACACCATATATCTTTCTTGCCTTAGCTGCCATAAACAGTGAAATAGTTCCTATTCCACAATACAGATCCCACACAGTCTCATTTCCTGTAAGACCTGCATACTCAAGTGCCTTAGAATATAACTTTTCTGTCTGTTTAGGATTGACCTGATAAAATGATAATGGTGATATCTGATATCTGATATCACATATATAATCTTCTATATATGATTTGCCCCATAATGTCTTACAGGTATCTCCTAAAATTACATTTGTTTTATTCCTGTTGATATTAATCATTATTGATGTCATACCATCAATATCCTTTAAACGCTTCACAAGGTCATCACTGTTCTTAATGCTTTCAGCGTTAATTACAAGACAGACCATAATCTGATCTGTATGGTATCCATTTCTTATAAGAATATGCCTTACAGTTCCTGCATGCTTATCTTCATCATATGGCTTAATCTTATTATCCTGCATATACTCTTTGATGATACCAAGTATCCTGCTGTTAATCTTTGCACCGAGCGCACAATCTGTATTATCAATAATATGATGTGTCCTTCCTGCAAAGAAACCCATCACAATATTACCATCTTTGTCCATGCCTACCGGATACTGTGCCTTATTTCTATAATGAAATGGCTCATCCATTCCGATAACCGGCATCATCTGATAATCGCTTATATGTCCGATTCTTTCAATATTATTCTTTACAAGTTCCTGTTTAAACCTTAGTTGTGCCTGATAATCCATCTCCTGAATCTGACATCCACCACACTGTCTTGCAACAGGACATACAGGTTCAATCCTGTCTTTGGACGGAGTTATTATATTCATAAGTCTTGCATAGCCATAATTTTTCTTTGCCTTTATTATCTTAGCTTCGACCTCATCACCGATAATTGCATCCTTAATAAAAAGGGTATAGCCATCAACTCTGCCTATACCCTCTCCATTCGTTCCAATATCAGTAATAATAAGCCTGACTGTATCATTCTTATTAAAACCCATATATTTAAGCTGCCGGATACCCCTCTTAAGGACATACAAAATAATTACTATTCCATCCGTACAGCTTCTCCTTTCTTAATTTTTAGTAATTTAACTTCAGTATATCAATCTGATTATTAATACTAATTCCCATTTCTGAGCAACTTTTGCTGCGAAGAGGCGAAGAAAAATTCGCACAGGCGATTTTTCACACCATCTTATATAATAGTCCTCTTTACATTAGACTCAAGCCATTTGTTAAATCCAAGCCAGTCATCAGACTCCTTCGATTCAAGAACTTCTCTCATAGTCTCTAACTTCGCATCCATATTATCTGCCATTGAAAGAGCAAGTGCTTCTGCTATCGACGGCTTCTTAGGCGAACCATATTCAAGCTCTCCATGATGTGACAATATGCAGTGACCAATCTGTGCTGCAAGCTCTGATGGAAAACCATCTATAGTATTAATCTTTTCCATTACCATCTCATAACCAATAACGATGTGTCCTATATAATTACCCTCGTTAGTATAGTCATTCTTAGGAAATTCTGATAATTCCTTAACCTTACCTGAATCATGTAACATAGCACATGCCACAAGCAGATCTCTGTTTAAGAAATCATAATTATCTGCCATATGTCCACACATCCTGGTAACGCTTAAACTATGCTCTAATAATCCGCCTGCAAATCCATGATGTACTGTCTTGGCTGCCGATACATTCTTAAACTTCTTAATGAACTCTTCATCTTCTACAAAGAACTTATTAAGAAGCTGTGAAATGTATGTATTTTTCACACTCTTTACATATCCCATCAGCTCTTCATACATATCATCTATACTGAATCTGCTGCATGGAACATAATCTGCTGCCACATATTCATTCTCATTAGCGACTCTTATTCTGTCAATCTTAAGCTGTAATGAACCATTATAGCTGCTCACCTGTCCTGTAACTGCAACATAATCCATTGGCTCAAAATCTCCAATTCCACCTGACATAGGATCCCATATCTTAGAATCTATAACTCCTGTCTTATCCTGAAGCAGTACATTTTCATATTCTCTTCCTGCCTTTGTAAGTGCTGTTGACTTAGACTTACATAAATATACCTCTGATACTCTGTCTCCATCCTTTAACTGTTCTATATAATGCATCATTTCACCTTCCTAATATTATTCACACTAATATCTTACACCGACGGTAACCGGAAATTCAACCTCTTTATAGCCATCTTTTCCCAGACGTTTTACCTTTACCTGTATCTGCTGTCCATTACCACACTGATATAGTTTCTCACTAAATACCTGAATTGTCAAAACCATTTCTTCATCTATTCCGGTAATCACATCTCCCGACTGTATTCCGGCATTATATGCAGGTGAATCTATCTGCACTTCTTTTATATATATTCCCATTGGGAGTCCATAACGTGTAGCCAGTGTACTTGTAACATTCTGTCCGTATATTCCCATATATTCAATTCCATTGCCGCTTGATAATGCCTGTATGGTACTCTTAAGATCTGATATTCCGGTTACTGACATGGCCTCCTTAGTTTCTGAATAAAATGCAAGACCTATAAGACTGCCATTTGTTCCAAATATAAATGAAAAATCATCTTCCCTGCATGTAAGCCCTACATCCATAATCTGATATGAATTATCAAGAACACTTTCTGTTGAAATATCTGTTATTGTACAATAGTCAACTGCTCCCGGTACTCCATTAATCCTGCCTGCCGCTATTGCAACATCCCCCTGCTTAGTCTTATAGGAATTACCAAGCCTTGCTATAGAAAGCTGTGTCCTTTCTTCCGATGGTATCACACTTTCTTTAACACTTAAAAGAGCCATATTACTTTCTTTATCCATGCCGATAATATCAGCCCCAGTCTCAAACTTGTCATCAAACTTTACAAGCACCGTATCAGAATCATTAACTGCGGCACAATCAGTAAGTATAATATATTCCTGTCCGACCATTCCTATGACTGCACCTATAGTCTCTGTAGGACTTACTGACTGCCTGATAAAGTCATCCATATCTGATTCATATATATCAATAGACACTATAGACTTCTGTATTGTCCCAATTACCTTTTTTAATGCTTTCGTAAATGAAGTATAATCATCTGCGGTAATGGCAGCATCACCTATTGCCTCTTCCGTAAGATTGTCAGATAACTGTCCCATCGTAACGGTCTCGTCCTCTGTAGATGTATCAGCCATCGAATTGTCCGTCTCCTGAGGATAATCATCCTTTTCAAACTGCAACGTCTCACGCTCCTCATGGCTTATTACCAATCTGTCATACATCTGTGGTGTAAATAATACTATAACAACGCTTGCTGCTGCACCAAATATACAACCTGCTGCCATAACCCATCCTAAAAGTATAAGCTTCTTGTACTTGACTGATGGTTTAACAATTATCTTTTCAGTATATAAGGGATATTCCTGATTGTCACACCCTTTATCCCCATTATTATCCATGTCGCTTTTCATATAATGTATAACTCCTTATTATGGCATATATCATATGTTTTATAAGTCCACTGCCCATTCTAAATTATAATAATAACTATCACACGCTCATATATTTTTTTATTATATAAAACAGATATGAACATTTTATGACATACTTGTAAAAATTATATACATATATAGATATTTCAAAAGAAATGCTGTAAAATATATTACAGTTGTATTTTAAAAAATTACCTGCATTTTAATACTGAATTAAATATAACATTTTTAATTATTTATACGAGGTGAATTATGAACTATAAGTCTTTAACGACTCTTGAATATAATAAAATAATTGATAAGCTTGTATCCTTTGCTGCATCTGAACCTGCAAAGTTACGCTTAAAAAAGCTTGTTCCAATGAATGATATTAATGATATCAATTATGCTCTTGCACAGACCAACGATGCCCTAAGACGAATATATGCCAAAGGCTGTGTGGATTTTAACGGAATTAAAGATATAAGAGCTTCTGTAAAAAGACTTGAAGTCGGAAGTGCTTTAAGCATATCAGAGCTTCTTAATATAAGCTCGGTTCTTAGCTGTGCAGCACATGTAAAGAATTATTATGAAGAAATACCTGATTCCATATCAGATATGTTTGAAATGTTAGATGGCATTACGCCTCTTAATAATTCCATTAAAAGATGTATCATCTCTGAGGATGAGATAAGCGATGATGCAAGTGCTAACCTTAAGAGCTTACGCCGCCAGAAGGCTGCCGCAAATGATAAGATTCATTCTGAACTTACACGTATGCTTAACTCTAACAGTGTAAGAAACTGTTTGCAGGACTATGTAATAACTACACGTTCAGGAAGATACTGCCTGCCTGTCAAGGCTGAATACAAGTCACAGGTTCCCGGCATGGTACATGACCAGTCTTCTACCGGTTCAACGCTTTTTATAGAACCTGCCGCAGTTGTTAAGCTTAATAATGATATACGTGAACTTGAGCTTAAAGAACAGGCAGAGATTGAAGTTATCCTTGCCACACTCAGCGCTTCTGCCGCTGAATATACTGATATTTTATCCTCTGACCAGAGTATATTAACTGATCTTGATGTTATATTTGCAAAGGCACAGCTGTCACGCTTTTATAAGTGCAGCCAGCCTGTTATGAATACCAATGGTTATATTAATATTAAAAAGGGCAGACACCCACTTATCGACCAGCACAGGGTTGTTCCGATTGATATCTACCTTGGAAAAGATTTTAACCTGCTTATAGTTACAGGTCCTAATACTGGTGGTAAGACTGTATCACTTAAAACAGTCGGTCTTCTTACGCTTATGGCACAGTCAGGTCTTAATATTCCTGCACTTGACCATTCAGAGATTGCCGTATTTGATAACATCTTTGCAGATATCGGTGACGAGCAGAGTATTGAGCAGAGCCTCAGTACATTTTCATCGCATATGACTAACACAGTGAACATTTTAAAAGAAGCTGATGAAAACAGCCTTATATTGTTCGATGAGATTGGTGCAGGAACTGATCCGGTTGAGGGCGCTGCTCTTGCAATATCAATACTTAATGACCTTCATATGCGTGGAATTACTACAATGGCTACTACTCATTATAGTGAGATTAAGGTATATGCCCTTACAACTGATGGTGTTGAAAATGCCTGCTGTGAATTTGATGTTGAATCACTCCGTCCTACATACAGACTGCTTATTGGTATTCCGGGCAAAAGTAATGCATTTGCAATCTCAAGAAAGTTAGGACTTCCTGACTATATTATCGAAGATGCATCTTCACGTATGGATTCCGAGGATATAAGATTTGAAGATCTTGTATCTGACCTTGAACACAGCCGTATTACAATCGAAAAAGAACGTGAAGAAATTAACACTTACAAATCAGAGATAGAACAGCTAAAAGCACAGCTTAAAAAGAAATCTGACAGACTTGAAGAACGTACTGACAAGATTATAAGAAAGGCTAATGAGGAAGCCGCAAGTATTCTGCGTGATGCCAAGGAATATGCTGACGAGACCATTAAGACGATGAATAAACACGGCATGACTGTCAAAGAGCTTGAACACCAGCGTTCCGCACTGCGTGACAAGATGAAAAAGAACCAGTCAAAGCTTGCTATTAAACCGGAGGCTTCAACAGCTAAGACACGCAAATCACATAATCTGTGTGACTTTACAGTAGGAACACATGTAAGGGTATTAAGCATGAACCTTGATGGTGTTATAACTTCCAAGCCTAATAACAAGGGCGAGCTTACTATACAGATGGGAAGTTTAAGTACTAAGACTAAGATTAATAATCTTGAAATCCTTGTCAATTACAAAGAACCTAAAGAAAAGACTACTGCTAAAGGTACTGGCGGTTCAGGAAAGATTAAGATGCGTAAATCAGCTAATATATCACATGAGATTAATCTTTTAGGTCTTACCGTGGACGAAGCTACGGCAAAGCTCGATAAGTATCTAGACGATGCCTACCTTTCCGGTATACCACAGGTTCGTATCGTACACGGCAAGGGTACCGGTGCTCTAAGAAATGGCGTTACCTCATATCTTTATGGTGTACCATATATCAAGTCTTTCAGGCTTGGTGAAATCGGCGAGGGCGATGCCGGCGTAACCATTGTCGATTTTAAATAATATTGATTAATTAACCAATCCATATTGGACTAAATAATATTTAACTAATCAATACCTGACTAAACAATATTAAAATATTTAACCAAATAATATCCGACTAAACAATATTAAAAATATTTAGCTAATCAATATCTGATTAAATTAATTAAATACTACTCAGTTAATTTTATCAAATTAATAATAACCAACATATAGGGGGAATATATATGGCCGCAAAACAACGAATTATGATTGTTGACGATGATGAAAATATCAACGAACTTATATCTTTATATCTTAATAAAGAGTGCTTTGAAACTAAGATGGTTTATGACGGAGAAAGTGCCCTAAAAGAGCTTTCTGTCTTTAAGCCTAACCTTATCATACTTGACCTTATGCTTCCGGGCATTGATGGTTATCAGGTATGCAGGGAAATACGAAAGACTAATAATGTACCGATTATCATGCTCTCCGCTAAAGGCGAGACCTTTGATAAAGTATTAGGACTTGAACTTGGTGCTGATGACTATATGATTAAGCCTTTTGAAACTAAGGAACTTGTTGCAAGAGTTAAGGCTGTGCTTCGCCGTTACCATTTACCACAGACAATTGCCGCTTCCGACACTTCTGCACAGCAATGTGTACAGTATCCCGACCTTACAATTAATCTTAGCAATTATTCTGTATTATATAATGGTAAAAATATTGAAATGCCACCTAAAGAGCTTGAGCTGTTATACTTTCTTGCCTCATCTCCTAATCAGGTATTTACAAGAGAACAGCTGCTTGACCATATATGGGGCTATGAGTACCTTGGAGATACACGTACTGTCGATGTCCATATCAAGAGAATCCGTGAAAAGATTAAGGACCATGAACACTGGGGCATAGAAACAGTCTGGGGCATAGGCTATAAATTTGTCACACGCCCTTAACTTTATTACTTATGATACTTGGGACAGAAACCCAACTATGATATCATGGAGAAATTATGAATTTTAACCTTCTTAAAAAATATATGTGCCTGTATATAACTGTAGGCATTACAGCGTTTTTATTTGTTACATTTATAAGCTATAAAATAGATTACAGCCGTATCTATAACACATATTCCGACTCTCTGTACAGACAGGCTGTATCCGTTTCAAATGAATATGCTGCTGATTATTTCAGCAATGAACACTTAAGAATTATTGAAACAGAACTTAAGTCCGTATCCGCACTTAGCAATACACGGATAATATTTATTGATACTGACGGACATATTATTCTTGATACGCAATACACACAGCCTGCCGATGAAAATGGATATCTTTATACTATTTATAATTTTGACTATTCATCCTTAGGCACAGGTCATACTCTTACAGGTAACTTTTATGGTATGTTTAAAGAGTCCTATATAAGTGTATTTGCGCCTATAACCAATGCATTTACAACCAAAGGTTATGCAGTTGTAAGTATTCCTGAAAGCTATATATCTGATGATGTGTATACAACCTTTAATACCAACTATATAACTATGGGAGTAACACTTTTACTTTCAATATCATTCATATTATTGTATATTATACACATACACAAACCTCTGGGTGACATTGCATATGCCATAAAAGAATATGGAAAGGGCAATCTTGCATATAAGATACAGCCACGCCACAATGATGAAATAGGCCGCCTTGCATTGTCACTTAATTATATGGCTAATAAATTAAATGAAGGTGAACAGTTCCAGCAGAAATTCCTGTCAAACATATCACACGACTTCCGTTCTCCTTTAACTTCAATCAAAGGATATCTGGAAGCTATGTCTGACGGTACAATTCCTCCTGAGATGATGGGAAAATATTTTGATATATTATTATTTGAAACAGACCGTCTTACAAAGCTTACAAGCAATATACTCACGCTTAATGAGCTGGACCCGTCAACGGTTTCTTTAGATATAACGACTTTTGATATTAATTCGATTATAAAGCATACAATTGAAACATTTGAGGGATTATGCAAGAAGAAAAAAATACAGTTCCAGCTTACCTTCTCCGGTGAAGAACAGTTTGTCAAGGCAGATAAGGGTAAAATAACGCAGGTTATATATAATCTTGTTGACAATGCCATTAAATTCAGTCCGGAAAATTCATGTATATATATATCTGTGCGTGATAAAGGTGAAAAAGCATATATATCCGTTAAAGATACAGGAATTGGTATTCCAAAAAAAGATATCGATAAGATATGGGACCGTTTCTACAAATCCGATTCTTCAAGAGGACGTGATAAAAAGGGGTCAGGACTCGGTCTTTCAATTACGAGGGAAATAATAATATCACACCATGAACATATAGATGTAGTCAGCACTCCCGGCGTCGGAACGGAATTTACCTTTTCTGTCCCTGTCGCCAGAAAGAGCCTTCTATCATATAATTAAGCTTCACTGTTCCAGTGCAGTCTGTGCAGGTGTCCCTCACAGTTCATGTGGTCAAAGTTATTCTGCCTTAAGGCCTCATATAATACAATTGCCACTGAATTAGAAAGATTAAGCGAACGTATATCACCTATCATAGGTATTCTTATACTTGTATCTTCATGCTCTACAAGTATCTCCTCAGGAATACCTGCACTTTCCTTACCAAACATAATATAACAGTCAGGCTCATATTTTACATCACAGTATGTCTTATGAGCCTTGGTTGTTGCCATATATATCTTTGCATCCGGGTTTTTCTTTTTAAAATCTTCCCAGTCATCATAGACTATAACATCAAGCTTATCCCAGTAATCAAGTCCCGCTCTTTTTACCATCTTTTCATTAAGCAGGAAACCGAGCGGCTCTATAAGATGCAGCCTTGCTCCGGCTGCAACACATGTTCTTCCTATATTTCCTGTATTTGCCGGCATCTCCGGCTCATGTAATACAATATTAAGCATAATACTCCTTATTTCTTATCCGGTTACAATACAACTGATTATTGTTTAATTGCAACATTTATTTCCATCTTTATTCCACCACCCTCAAGAGGTACACATATATTCTGTGCATAAGTAGTTACAATATTAACTGTACCAATTGCAAGTGACGGTGGTGTTATATCAACTATTACACCTTTTTGTGACAGCATTGTTGCCGCATTTCCCATAATCATATTTCCAAGTTCACTTATTGCACTCTTTGCCATATCATCAAGGGCTGTAACAGGCATGCCCATCATCATCTTTGATGCGGCATCAAGGGCACTTTGCATTGTAAATGCAAGAAGCACCTGACCCTTTAACTGTCCTGTAAGTCCAATCATAATAATAGCTGATTCTTCACCAAATTCATTTGTCTTAACATAAGGTTTTCCAATATTCAAATCCACCTGACAGGCATCCTTCATAATCCCAGTTGCTGCCATAAGAAACGGATTAATATAATCTTTATTTATCTCTCCCATAACAATCTCCATTCAGCAGGCATTTTCTAATTCTAGAGGAATAACGGACCAAATATCAGATTTGGCTCTGCGATAAAGGCTGCTTTGTGACACCTGCGGCACAAACAGCCAGTTCATTTATGAACTTTTGAAAATCAGCATATCAGTGTGATTTTTCGCACTATCCTCCTGATATAAAGTTACTAATCAGACACATAGGATTATTGGTACATAACCTGTTATAACATTTCCCCATATTTAACAATTACATTCTCTTACTTATAAAATGTCTTATTCTTTTTAATCCTTCTTTCAGGCTGTCAATTGAATATGCATATGAGATTCTCACAAAGCCTTCTCCCGGCGCACCAAATGCAGTACCCGGAACAACAGCTAATTTCTCTTCCTGTAAAAGCTTATTTGCAAATTCTTCTGATGTCATTCCAAATTTTTTAATTGATGGGAATATATAAAATGCCCCAAACGGTTCAAAGCACTCCATTCCCATATCACTTAATTCACTTAGCAGAAAACGTCTTCTCTGGTCATAGGAATCTACCATTCTTGCGACCTCCATATCACAGTTTTTTAACGCCTCTACCGCTGCAAACTGGCTGTTTGTAGGAGCACACATTATCGCAAACTGGTGCAGCTTAATCATCTCTTTAATGATATTGGCTGGTCCACATGCATATCCAAGCCTCCAGCCCGTCATTGCAAATGTCTTTGAAAAACCATTTATTACAATAGTTCTCTCTTTCATTCCAGGAAATTCTGCTATTGAGCAGTGTCTCTTTCCATATGTAAGCTCGGCATATATCTCATCAGATATTACAAATATATCCTTTTCAATAATCACAGGCACAATCTTTGCAAGCTCTTCTCTTGTCATAATAGCCCCTGTAGGATTATTAGGAAATGGCAGTACAAGCACCTTAGTCTTATCTGTAATTGCACTTAAAAGTGCCTCCTTGGTAAGCTTAAACTCATCCTCTTCCTTAAGTTCTAATGTAACAGGAACTGCATCTGCCATTACAGCACATGGAAGATATGATACATAACTAGGCTGTGGTATTATAACCTCATCACCCGGATTAATCATACATCTCAAAGCAACATCAATAGCTTCACTTCCACCTACAGTTACAAATATCTCATGCATAGGATCATAATCAAGCTTATATTTTCTATGCAGATAAGCAGATATCTCATATCTTAATTCCTTAAGTCCGGCATTAGAAGTATAAAATGTCCTGCCCTTTTCAAGTGCATATATTCCCTCTTCTCTTACATTCCATGGAGTATCAAAATCCGGTTCGCCAACACCTAATGATATAGCATCCGGCATTTCACTTACTATATCAAAGAACTTCCTTATTCCCGATGGCTCTATTCCTAAGATTTTATCTGACAGTGGATTTCTCATGGTGTAACCAGCATCCTTTCATCTTTCTGTTCTGCATCAAGGACAATGCCGTAATCCTTATATTTTTTAAGTACAAAATGTGTTGATGTACTAAGCACTGCATCAAGCGGTGAGAGTTTATTAGCTACAAACTGTGCAACTGACTTCATAGTCTTACCTTCAATAATTACAGTAAAGTCAAAGCCTCCTGACATAAGATATACTGATGTTATCTCATCATATTTGTAGATTCTTTCCGCAATGCTGTCAAAACCAAGGCCTCTTTGTGGTGTAACCTTAACCTCTATTAATGCTGTTACCTTCTCTTCACTTGTCTTATCCCAGTTAATAAGTGTATTATAACCACAGATAACATGTTCTTTTTCCATATCAGCTATCTCATTGGCTATTACTGCTTCATCAATTCCTAAGCGTATTGACAGCTCATGCAGGTCAATACGTCCGTTATTTTCTAATATATCAAGGATTCTTTCTCTCATCACATCTTCTCCTTTATAAATCTTATAAAAATCTATATATCTCATCTCTTTGAGGTGTATCTAAATATCTTACCTCATCAAGATTATTAATCACCTTATCATTATTATCTGTCGCTCTTCCTATAACTGCGGCCTTAATTCCTTCTTTTTCAAGAAGATTTATAAGTGTATCCGCATCATCTGCTGCAATAAGAAGCGCTCCGTCTGACTCTAACTTATATGGATTAATATCATACATCTCACATAATTCTATTATCTCCTGCTTAACAGGTATACTTCTGAAATCTATGTCAAGTCCTACATTACCTGCCTGCGCCATATCCCATAATGCTGCAAATATACCTCCCTCTGCTACATCATGCATTGCCCTGATGCCTGCCTTTAATGCAAGCTGTGCTTCACATTTAACTGACATATCTTCTTCACTGCCATATGCCTTATCTATAACATAATCTGTATATTTTTCACGCATCTCGTCTCTCTTTATATCTATCAGCTTGCGGATACCTCCAATACCAATCCATTTGGTCATTACAATATGCTGTCCCGGCCTTATATTCTTAGAGGAAATAATCTCATCACTGTCTGTAACGCCGATTCCTGTCACTGTAACAACCGGTGCCTTTACCATATCATTTATCTGCGTATGGCCACCTGATATCTGCATGCCAAAAATCCCGCACTGCGAGTTAATGGTGCGTATCTGTTCCTTAAGATAATATTCATTAAAATTCCTCGGCATAATGACACTTATATGCGCCGCCAGTGGTATCCCACCGCATGAATATATATTATTAGCTGCCCTGTATACAGGCCATATTCCACAGCTTTCACTGCAAAGAATCCTCTTATCCTGTTCATTAATATCTATTGAACCGCAGTCCGCACCTATAAATGGCTTAGCAACACGGCTGTTACGGCTCTTAATCAGCCTTAATACTGACCTGTCAAGTATTGAATTAGACACCTTACCCGGATTCATAACTTCCTCCATCTTACTTGCTTATTACGAATAATTAGTATATTATTAAAGAAATACGGATACTACCATTGGAACTACCATTGCCAGTATAAGCAGGATAATTATAATTGAAGATACTATTTTCTTTGTTTTTTTATTATTCATATTAATCATTGCTTTTCCTTTCCGATATGTATCCTTATAATTTAATATGTTAAGGAATCCATTTTATGAAACTATTATTGCCTTATTTTATAATATTAATTGTTGTTATTCAACTTAAACTTCACAAAAAAAGTGACAAAAACAGTATATCTGACTTTCTTGACAGAGAAACCAAAGCTAATTCCACACGAAAAAAAGATATATCTAATCTTAATTATATCACTATTCCTGACTCACTTCCATTAATTAATACGGAGGATTCTAATATTTTACGTGCATATGATGTTATTAATTCAATGCGTAACCGTAAGATTGTCAATCTGTCAGGTATGAGCAATACAGATATCAAGCTTGAATACGGAGTTGCCAATCTTCCTGTGCTTACAGAATATGATGATAACTTCACAACACTTGTAAGAGCCCTTAATACAGCAGGCACCGGACTTATTAAAGCAGGTCATGCAAAAGAGGGCTGTGAGATACTTGAATATGCCATCTTAAACGGTTCTGATATCAAAGCCACATATGTGGCACTCGCAGATTATTACCAGTCGGTAAATAACCGTGATGGACTTGATAAGCTGTTAATGTATGCCAATGCCATACAGTCACCTTCCGGTGCAAGAATTAAGGATTATCTTAAATTGCTATATTAATCTTAATTCCGCAGGTATTTTCTAATGCCAAAGGAATCCGCACAGGTATTATTTTTACACTAAAATATAAGACTGTCATACTAATAAAACTGATATTTTCCATTTCAGGCAGATAAGCAGAATAATAATCACCTGTTTCTTAGACTGCAATGGTTTAACCGGAATATGAAACTCTTTATCAGTTTTATTGTATGACAGCCTTTTTACTGTCCCTTTTATCTATAAATCTTTTAAACGCATTATCTTTTATACGGAAGCTTCCCATACTCAGATATAATTCCGTCAATAATCCTTGACGCACTGCTCTTTGTCATTCCCTCCACCGGTTCATCAAGCTTAATCTTATGATATTTTACAAGGCTTGTAAGATAGCTTTTCTGTGCCGCTGTTATCGGAGTGTCCTTCTTAATTGAATATATGAGCTTTTGTGTATTTACAAAGCCCTCATCCTGTGGCTTCAGCTTGTATAATTCATTGAAAAGACAGCTTGCACTTATAGCATCGTCAAATGCCCGGTGTGAATTACCGGGATTAATATGAAAATATTCACACAAATCCTCAAGGCGCTTATGCGGCACTTCTGGAAGAAGCCTCCTTGCAAGCTTTAAAGTATCAATTCCATCTTTTTCAAATGTCATATTATTATTGAGTGCCGCTTTTTTAAGGAAGCTGTAATCAAATATTATATTATGACCTAATATCGGTAAATCACCTATAAAATCAAGAATATCACCGATAATATCATTAATCACCGGTGAGTCTGCAACCATTGAATTGTCAATGCCTGTAAGTTCTCTCACTCTCTCACTGATAGTACACACAGGATTAACAAGTGTCTGATACTTAGCTGTAACCTGCCCGTCATTAATCTTAGCCATTCCTATCTCTATAATTCTGTCCTTTGAAGGGTTAAGACCTGTAGTTTCAAGGTCTAATGCCACATAATCTCTAATCATAATTCTATACCGTCTTGTCCTTTGATTTACATATATCCTTTAAAAAACATTCACTGCACTTCGGCGCTCTTGCTGTGCATATCTGTCTTCCAAAAGTTATTATCTGAATATTGTATACAATCCAATGATCCTTCGGAAGCACTCTCATCAGGTCAAATTCCACCTTATCAGGGTCTGTCTCCTTAGTAAAGCCTAACCTTTTTGATATTCTTTTAACATGTGTATCCACTACTATACTTGGATCGTGGAAAATATTGCCTCTTATGACATTCGCAGTCTTTCTTCCTACTCCCGGAAGTGCTGTAAGCTCTTCAAGCTTAGATGGCACCTCATCATTATATTTCTCATGTATAATTCTTGCTGTATTAATAATATTCTTAGCCTTACTGCGATAAAATCCTACAGAATGTATATCACGCTCCATCTCGCATATATCTGCCCTGGCAAAACTTACTACGTCAGGATATTTTGCAAATAAATCCTTAGTTACTATATTAACTCTCTCATCAGTACACTGTGCCGAAAGCATCGTGGCAGCAAGAAGCTCCCATGGGCTTGTATAATTGAGGCTGCACCTGTATTCTGTTGTATATACTTCATCAAGTAATTCAATTATCTTAGCTGTTCTCTTCGTCATAACTATATCGTTTCCCTAATATATTTCCTAACATGGATAAATATATTATATCACTCTCACCCCACTGACGTCTGTTTAATTTTCTATTAAATGTAACTATTCTGTGACGGCATACATCCTGTTTGACATCCACATGTATCGACTGGTTGATATCCATATCAATAAGCGCTCTATATAACATAGGGGCTTTTCTTTCATAAAAATTAACGTTGTCAATTATCATCAGATTATCTTCCCTGAAACAGGCAAAATAATTATCATGATACATATATTCACCATCATATATTGATTTATTATCTTTTCCATAGAGTACATACTTATTATAATGTCCTCCATTGATATCATATATGCATATACTTCCCAGCCCGAATGTAAGTGCTATCTTTTCAGCCACCCTCTGACTGCTTACTATATGCTGTATACAATAATCATTGACAATATCATTAATAACTACGTTTTTTCTGTATTTATAAAAGAATTCCTCTGTATCCCTGGCTTTTCCTTTACCATTCACATAATCCCTGTGAAAGTTCTCCTGATATATTATATATCTGTTTCTTCCCTTTTCCTTGGCAAGATATAACATCTTATCTGCCAGTTTAAAAAGCGACTGGTAATCTTTAGCATCCAATGGATATGTAGCAGAACCTATAGAGCATGTCACTGCCGGCTTGCTGTCATCATTAGCATACATCCACTCAACATTATTTCTTATTGTCCGGAGTACACTTCTTATCTCTTCCTTAGTGCAGAGATTCTCCATAACAATAAACATCTCATCGCCGCCTATTCTTCCTGATATTCCCTTACCCTCAACGGCATTTTTAATAATATCTGCAACGTTATTAATAACCTCATCACCAACCATATGTCCATATCCGTCATTAACGAGCTTAAAATCATCTATATCTATTATGGCAATTGTAACCGGATAATCAGGTTCTGACTCAATAAGCTTTCTTGCATAGTTAGTAATTGCCCTCTTATTAAGAAGGTCTGTACCTGCATCCTTTATCTCCTGAATATATGGAATCCCCTTACTTCCATTACCATTAACAGGGTTAATGACTGACATGGTAGCAATAACCTGATGCTTCCTTGACATGTTATTAGCTGTTTTTCCTTTTATAAGACACCACTTCTTCTTTTCCCTGTTATCAAAGAAGTTCATCTTTAATTCCCGTTTAAATGACATCGTTCCATTTCTGAAATCATCACACAAAAGGTTAAATGCTTCCATACTTTTTTCATCAACATCACCATTATTAATCTTATTTTCACACCACTCGCTTAATGTTCCATTATAAAAGTTAATCTGCTCGTGACTTCCCAGCATGAATATCTTCAGCTCATCCGTATCAATATCATATGATATCATCAAATACTCCATAAGACTGAAATATTCAGTAATAGTATCGTTATTTCCCTTAAGACTGTCAATCATGCTCTCATATTCTGATACATCCTGACACTCCATACTAATCAGATGTTCCTTGTCCTTCTTTAAGGTAACAAGCATCCATCTGTATTGTCCATCACATCCAACCATTCTTAATGCAATGACATTAACCTGTTCCTTTGCAAGCTCAGATACTGCATCCTCAATTCTTTGAATGTCATCAGGATGAACAGACCTTGCCAATGAATAAATCGCATTTTCCCCAATAAATGCGAAGAAATTACTGTCCCCATTCCTTATTGTAAGGTCCTCATCAATAACTGCCTTGCACTTGGTAAACTTACTGTCTTTTACCATACCTGATATACCTCCAATACCTGTATATTAAATTCTTTTACACAGATATCTACAGTATAATATTAATTCTTTTAATTTACAAGTCATGGTTTTTTTCTAGTACCCTTTTTCAACATAACTATATGCTATCATAATCACCAGACATTTATTCTCCATCAATAATATTCTATCCCATAGCCTGATAATAAATAATGCGATATAGAGAGATAATTAAAATTTTACGCACAAAAAAGCGGGTGATGGGAATCGAACCCACGTATCTAGCTTGGAAGGCTAGTGTTCTA
>URAI01000028.1 GCA_900545725.1 uncultured Eubacterium sp. | reverse complement strand
CAATACAATCCGCCACTTCCCCACTACACCCCGTATTTCAACAAATCACAATTTAAAAGCTAAGGTCTATATCAACATGCCCATTATTAGTATATTTCATGTAATCAAAAAGCTTAGGTGCGGCAAGAAGTGCTAGAGGGTCTCTTTCGTTATCATCGTATTCAAACATCTTTACAAGCTCGCTTATTTCCGAATTAGAAAGCGAATTAACATATTCTCTTAATTCATATTCTGTCATATTAAAAACTTCTTCCTGACTTTTCATAATCATATTCTCCTTAAAATTAAAATTTTTCTAAGTATTATCAATCTGAACTTCCGGTAAAAATTACCTTACCGGCATTCCATAAGGCTGCTGCCTTTTTTGCAGCTTCAAGCCTGTCATTATCATTTTTAAAGCTTATGGCTGCTGACTGGCAGCCGCAATCCATGCACATTACATAATAGCCATGATTTTCTTCTTCAAGTATAGAAGGTCCCAGACATCTTGGACAATCTTCTAAATCAACCATTTCATAAATTTCCATGTTAAACTCCATTCCTTTATTATAATTGCCTTAATTATTAATTATACATTAAATATTATCATATGTGAAGACTTACTTGTTTTATTAGTCAGATATGTTAAAATAATAATATAATAAGGCTGGTCACATTATTTATAAATGATTGGAGAAGATAATGAAAGTAAAAAATATAATAAATTCAGAAAAGAATACAATATCATTTGAAGTATTTCCACCTAAAAAGGATACAGATTTTGAAAATGTAAAAAAGGCAGCACTTGAAATAGCAGCACAAAAGCCTTCCTATATGAGTGTGACATATGGGGCGGGTGGAAGTACTAAAGGACACACCATAAAGCTTGCAAGTGAGATACAGATACAGTATAAAATACCTGCTATAGCACACCTTACATGTGTATGTGCTGACAGGATAAGAATTAAGAATGCCCTGGATGAGATGAAGGCTGCCGGAATTGAGAATATACTTGCATTAAGAGGAGATGTTCCTGTTAATTATAAAGGAGAGATTTTTACAGATTTTTCCCATTCCTCAGAGCTTGTTGAATTTATAAAACAAAATGGCGATTTTTGTATCGGCGGGGCGTGTTACCCTGAGATACATCCCGATTCGGACGGAAGGGCACAGGATATAGAAGGACTTAAAAAGAAGGTTATGGCAGGCTGTGAATATCTTACGACACAGATGTTTTTTGATAATAATATATTTTTTAACTTTATGTATAGATTAAGAGATGCAGGAATTATGGTTCCTGTAATACCGGGAATTATGCCGGTTACTAACAGAAGACAGATAAAGAATGCAATTAAACTGTCAGGCTGTAATATTCCAGAAAGATTTATTAATATTGTTGACAGATTTGGAGATACAGAGGCAGCAATGAAACAGGCTGGAATAGTCTATGCAGCAGATCAGATAATAGACCTTTATGCCAATGGCGTTAAGCATATACATGTATATTCGATGAATAAGCCGGAGGTTGCAGGTGGAATACAAAAGAATCTGTCGGAAATTTTAGGGCTGTAATCAATATATTATTATTTAGTACATTTGTAGTTAATACATTTTAAGTATATACAATCTTTATGGAAAAGAATCTAAGATAACTGCATCCGGCAAATATCATGGTTTTATATTTTAGAAAGAGGAAGGTGCATGGAAAATCAAAAAGGAATACAGGATAGTATTGATTATAAACTAATAATAGATACGGCGGCACTTGCAGGCATGATTATGCTTGAAAATGGTGCTGAAATATACAGGGTGGAAGAGACTATTAATTATATATTAAAGACCTCGGGACTTAAGACGACACAGTCTTTTGTAGTATCCACAGGACTTATGATATCTTTAGATGACCCGGCTATTGATGCACTTACTGTTATAAGAAGAGTAAGAAAGGGTGCTGTTAATCTTAATGTTGTAGCTATCGTTAATGATATTTCAAGAAGGATGTATAAAGGTGATATAACAATAAAAGAAGCATTTTCACAGCTTAAGCATATCAAGAGGTCACAGTATCCATGGTGGTTAAAGAATATATGTACAATATTTGTAATGGTATTTTTTACAGGAATGTTTGGCGGTACATTTTTGGATATGGCTGCCAATATCGTGGTAGGAACAATTCTTGCGATATGGATAAGCATAGGAAGACGTATAGAGCTTAATTCACTGATAAAGGATATGCTTGCATCAATCGTATTATCAAGTGCTGCATCAATTCTTACAAGGCTGTATCCTGTGCTGCATTTTAAGCTTATTATCGTAGGTGCAATAATGGTGCTGGTTCCCGGTGCTGCTATTACAAATGCAATAAGGGATACTCTTCATGGGGATTATACATCTGGAAATGCCAACATATTAGAGGCATTTGTGGAGGCTGCCATGATAGCATTGGGAGTTTATGTAGGAATTACCATTACAGGTGGCATACTTTAAATATATACAGTGTATAGACTGGGAAAGGATATATATATGATATTACAGAGCCTTTTTGCATTTTTTGCAATTCTTGCTTTTTCTGTTGTCAATGAAGCACCTAGGAAATGTCTTTTGGTTAATGGAATACTTGGTATGGCAGGATGGGCTATATACTTATATGTGCTTGAATATACAACAGTAATGTTTGCAACATTTATTTCAGGACTTACACTTGCGATAGCATCTCATATATTTGCAAGGGTATTAAAGTCTCCGGTTACAACAATACTTATCCCGTCAATTCTTACAATTGTACCGGGAGCCGGTATGTATGAGACGGTATATTACCTTCTTACACAAGATACACAGATGGCACTTTCAAGCCTTGTTTCGACAATCGGGGCTGCTGGAGCTATTGCTATTTCTATATTTATGGTAGATGCATTTGTTATTGTCATTAAAAATACCATTAAAAAATTAAAAATACGAAAGCTTATATAATTTAATGTAATTTTTTCAGATAAAAATGCCCGCAAAACTGGGATTAGTTTTATTAAAAAGATAGGGGAATTGAAAATGAAAAAAGACTTTTTAAAAACATTTATTGATTACATAATGCTTGCAGTTGGGGCTGTTATAGCGGCTTTTGCTATTGAGGAATTTCTTGTACCTAATACTATTCTTGATGGCGGTGTAATAGGTATTGGCATAATGATTAGGAATCTTACAGGAATATCACTTAGCATACTTACAATTGTTCTTAATCTGCCGTTTCTTTTAATAGGAATGAGAAAACTGGGGAAAATGTTTGTTGTAAAGGCAGCGTTTTCAATGGCAGTATTTTCTGTATTTGTAGGAGTATTTGCGCCACTTGCCAATGCGACACAGGAGACTTTGCTTGCCGTATCATTTGGAGGTGTAATATTAGGTCTTGGTGTAGGAATTGTAATACGTTATGGAGGCTGCCTTGATGGAACGGAGACTGTTGCAATTCTTCTTAATAAGAAGTTTGGAATACCTGTAGGTCAGACTGTGCTTATAATTAATATAGTAATTTATGCCATAGCAGGAGTGCTGTTTGGATTTGACAGGGCAATGTACAGTCTTTTGACATATTTTATAACTTCTAAGATATTAGACGTTGTAGAGACAGGTCTTGATCAGGCAAAGGCGGCAATGATTATTACGGACGAGGCAGAGATTATTGCGGAAAAGATATATCAGCTGCTCGGAAGAACGGTAACGATTATGCATGGCGAGGGGATGGTAAGTGGCAAAAAGACTGTCCTTTATTGTGTTGTTACAAGATTTGAGATAAGAGAGTTAAGGAATATAATCAGGTCAGCTGACACATCGGCATTTGTAACTGTATCAGACGTATCAGAGATTATAGGAAATCATATAAAAAAGACAGAAAAAGATATGACATTTCATATTAATGATGATTAATGTAAAAATAATGATACTGCGATTCTTTTTTTATTAAAATACCTGCGGAAGGAAGATTAGCATGAGGAAATTTATGTATTGGATTTTAAGCAACAATTAATGGTTGGTTTATGGACAAAGCTGTTTAAATATGATATATTTTGTTAGCTGTATATGACTATATACAGTATATTTGAATAAAGCTGCTACAGCTTCAATTATTTAATGCAATTTATAAAACAATTAAATCAACAATATGTTGCTGCCGGAAGTCAGGTAACAATAATATAGATATTTGAAAGAAAGGTATGGTAGTGTAATGAGTGAATCAACACAGATTAAAGGAAGAGTACATTCAGTAGAAAGCTTTGGTTCGGTTGACGGACCGGGAGTCAGATATATTATATTTTTACAAGGATGTCACATGAGATGTAAATATTGTCATAATCCTGAGACCTGGTCAATGGAGGGTGGCAGCATGCAGACACCTCAGGAGGCATTTGACAAGGCTTATAGATATCATAACTACTGGAAGAATAAGGGAGGAATTACTGTAAGTGGTGGTGAAGCACTTTTACAGATTGACTTTGTCACAGAGTTATTTAAGATTGCACATGCAAATGGTGTTAATACAACCCTTGATACGTCAGGTAATCCATTTACACTTGAAGAACCATTTATAAGTAAGTTTAACGAACTTATGAAGTATACAGATCTTTTCATGCTCGATATTAAACAGATTGACGATAATAAGCATAAGGAGCTTACAGGCTGGACTAATAATAATATTTTACAATTGGCAGAGTATTTATCTGATAACGGAAAAGATATGTGGATTAGAAATGTACTTGTTCCGGGGTATACAGATGATGAAGAGGATTTAATTAAATTAAGGGATTTTGTAAAGGGGTTAAAGACAGTGAAGCGTTTTGAAGTACTTCCATATCATACACTTGGTGTATTTAAGTGGGAAAATCTTGGTATTCCATATTCGCTTGAAGGAGTTAAGCCACCAACCAAGGAATTAATTGAAAAAGCAAATAATATATTAGAAACATCAAGTTATACAGGTTATCTTGATTAATGGCTGTTAAAACAGCATAATGGGCAGACCGGAACTTGTGTTGTGGAGCATGAAGTATCAGAAAGATAATCTCTTTTTATACAGTCTTGTAATTAAACAGCGCGGGTCTTGGTCTGCCTGTCCTGTTTTTAGATTTGTAGATGACATTTCTGCTATAGAAAGGAAAACAATATTGCCTCAGCCGGTATTCAATCTCTGAATTGGATTATGCCCTACAGGCGGATTATGAGTTGGTTTAATAGCAATAAAAATGCATCGGGACAAGTAATTAACTGTTAAATATAAATGGAGTATAGCAGGGGGATTAATTTTGAAAGAATATGACATAAACATCAACGGTCTTAATATACACATAACTAAGAAGAAAATTAAAAATATTAATCTATACATAAAGACACCGGATGGAAAGGTGGTTGTAACCGCACCTTTGAGAGTTTCTGACGAGTATATTAAGAGCTTTATTCTAAGAAAATGGGATTGGATTATAAAGCATCGTGAAAGAGTAATAAAATCAGTGCAACAGTTATATGGTAATTCATATAAAGATAATATAGATGGTGCTGATAAAGAAACCAGCAGTCAGAAAGAAATAAACAGTCAGAATAAAATTATAATAAGTGAGGAAGAGTTACAGCTTCTAAAAGATAAGATACGGGAATATGCCAATAAGTGGGAACCGGTAATAGGAGTTAAATGTGAATGCTTTACAATAAGGATGATGAAGACACGCTGGGGGAGCTGTTCGGTTAATAAACATACAATAAGGATTAATTCTTTATTAGTAAAAAAGCCTGAAAAGTGTCTGGAGCTTGTAATTGTGCATGAACTGGTACATATGCTTGAACCTGGGCATAATAAGGTATTTAAAGATTATATGACAAGATTTCTTCCTGACTGGAAACAGACAGAAAAGCTGTTAAAAGGAAGCTGCTGAAGCTGAATATTATTATAGACAGTGATTTTAGCATTGCCTGCTGAATTGAGATTAGTATGTGAAGCTGTTTTTTAGTATTGTAAAGTTAATTCTTGACATATACTTCATAGAACGATAATATAGTAATTAATACTACATGATATTGTAAAAGATACAACTTAGTAATATGTACTTGTATAGCATTAATAATTTCTAGAATGGACGGCAGAAATATATGTGAATAACAGTTGTAGATTTTTGTATTCAATATCATTTTTAAAAATAAATTCTGATATCTGATAAATATCTGACAGAAAGGCTGGATGAGATTATGAAATGGGCAGTGGTTACTGATTCTTCAAGTGATATGGCGGGCTTGAAGGAGCAGATAAAGGAAGAAACTAACGGACATATTTTATTTGATACGGTTGCATTAAAGATAGAAGCAGGCGATGTTGAATTTATAGATGATGAGAATCTGGATACTGAGAATATGGTAGACTATTTGAAATCATATCAGGGAAAGACAGGAAGTGCTTCACCGAGTCCACAGGAGTGGTATGATATATTCGAACAGGCTGATATGTGTATTGCAATAACTATAACAGGAGCTATGTCGGGAAGCTATAGAAGTGCATGTGCAGCTAAGGACATGATAGCAGAGGATTATCCTGACAAAAAGATATATGTGATGGATTCTATGTCAACAGGACCAGAGCTTATGCTGCTTACAAGACGGGCCATAACATATGCCATGGAAGATATAGATTTTGATACCATGGTAAAGCGAATGAATAATTATAAGAAAATGACACATCTTTATTTTGTACTTGAGACTATGGATAATCTTATTAAGAATGGAAGAGTTAATAAGTTTGAAGCCGGAGTGGCATCAATGCTTGGTATAAAGGTGATGGGCCGTGCAAGCAGCGAAGGAACACTTGAAGTAGTTAAAAAGTCACGAGGTAAGACTAAGGTATATGATAAGCTTATAGAAGATATGCTCGAATATGGATATATTGGTGGCAATGTAATTATAAGCCATTGTCATAATGAAGCCATGGCAGGATATCTTAAGCTTAAGATTATTGAAAAATATCCAGAAAGCCATGTGACAATTGTAAATACAGGAGGTTTATGCAGCTTCTATGCACAGGAAAGAGGTGTGCTTGTAGGATATGAGAGAATTGAAGCCTAGTGCTGTATCCATGATATAGTAAGTGTGCATCAGAGTAGTTAAAAAATAACTGCCGCATTAAGAATTAATAATATACAGCTATAGATAAATATACTGTATAATAATTCTTATTGCGGCAGTTATTTTGTATGACTTGTGCTTATTTATGGCTGTTAAGGTAATCCTTAATAGCTTTAAAGCTTTCTTTACTTATTACATGCTCCATACGGCAGGCATCTTCATTGGCAATATCCTTATCAACGCCAAGGGAACACAGCCATGAAGATAAAAATTCATGACGTTCATATATCATCTCGGCGATTTCTTTACCGGATTCTGTAAGATATATATAACCTTCTTTTGTAACTGTTATGTGATGTTCTTCTCTTAAATGCTTCATTGCTATGCTGACACTTGATTTCTTGAAATTAAGTTCGTTAGCAATATCAACAGAACGTACTACCGGAAGCTTAGAGCTAAGTATAAGTATTGTTTCGAGATAATTCTCTGATGATTCATGTGTAGCCATATTAATCCTCATTTCTAAGTAATTATATTACAAAGCAGTAGTGTAAATAATTACAACTTTATTATTAAGAAAACCGTTGCTGTTTATTAACGGATTTCTTTGTTATAAAAATGATAACCACGAGCCTTTATTGTATAAAGCTGCATTAATACATTGGTATTATAATATATAATAAAGGACTGCTTTCAAATGATTATAGCATGAAATGTTATTTTAATCAAATAAACTTTGTAAAATATGAATTATAGTGGTATTATAAATTTAATATATCCGTTCAGTGTGTTTGGAAAGAAGGTGGGAATAGAAATGACACTTCAGCAATTGCGTTATGCAGTTATGGTTTCTGACTGTAAATCAATGAATAAGGCAGCAGAGAAGCTGTTTATAACGCAGCCAAGTCTTTCAGGCACGATAAAGGACCTTGAAAAGGAAATTAATGTCAACCTGTTTATACGCTCTAACAGAGGAATTATAATTACTCCTGAAGGTGAGGAATTTTTAGGCTATGCAAGACAGATGTTAGAGCATTATAAGCTGATTGAAGACAGATTTGTTAATAGCAGTATTTCAAAGAAGAAGTTTAGCGTATCAATGCAGCATTATACATTTGCTGTGGAAGCATTTATAAAAATAGCAAAAAAATATGGAATGGACGAATATGAATTTGCCATACATGAGACAAGAACGAGAGATGTAATAGATAACGTTAAGAATCTGATAAGTGAGATTGGGATAATATAT
Source organism: uncultured Eubacterium sp. (assembly GCA_900545725.1). Classification (GTDB taxonomy): domain Bacteria; phylum Bacillota; class Clostridia; order Lachnospirales; family Lachnospiraceae; genus Lachnospira. Next base: position 15,900 of record URAI01000028.1, on the reverse strand, counting down.
GTTAATGACTTTAATTGTAAAGTTATTTTTAAGATTTTAAAGGAAAATGGACTTGAATTTAATAAGCTTTTTGATTGTGGAATATATGTATATATGAGCAGGTCTAATCCAATGGCTGCAAAGACGGTCATTAATATGGAGGATTTGCAGAATTATCCGTGTCTGTCCTTTGAACAGGGTGATAGTAATTCGTTTTATTATGCAGAAGAGGTGCTTAGTACTTATGATTATAAGAAGATTATCAAGGCGGATGACAGGGCAACGCTTCTTAATCTGATGGTTGGTATGGATGGTTTTACACTTTGCAGTGGTCTCATCTGTGAGGAGCTTAATGGACAGGATTATATTGCAATACCGCTTAATACTGATGAGACTATGACTATAGGATATATTAAACAGAAAAATATTCCACTTAGTATGCTTGGTAATGCATATATAGAAGAACTGGAACATTACAGACAGAATATATTACAGGGTTGTGAATTATAGTAATACTTCCGGTGTAAGTTAATGTTGTTGTAAAGCAGGAAATGGAGGTTTGTATGAGCGTAATTAATGAAAAATGGTATGACGAAGCAGTATTTTATCACATTTATCCTTTGGGACTTACAGGTGCTCCTAAGGAAAATAAAGATGGCGTGGTAGTACACAGGTTAGAAAAGCTTAAAGCTTGGATTCCACATCTTAAAAAGCTGGGAATAAATGCAATATATATAGGACCTTTATTTGAGTCTTCAACACATGGATATGATACTAAGGATTATAGGAGAGTTGATTCAAGACTTGGTGATAATAATGATTTTAAGGAATTTGTAGAGCTTGCACACGACAATGGAATAAAGGTTGTGGTAGATGGTGTATTTAATCATACCGGAAGAGAGTTTTTTGCATTTCAGGATATATTAAAGAACCGTTCAGCTTCACCGTATTGCAGCTGGTATAAGAATATAAGCTTTGACTGGAGTTCACCGTACAATGATGGTGTTGGTTATGAAGCGTGGAGAGGCTGTTATGAGCTTGTCAATCTTAATCCGTGGGAACCTGCTGTAAGAGAATATATATTTGATACCATTGATATGTGGATTGATGAATTTGATATTGATGGTATAAGACTTGACTGTGCTGACTGTCTGGAAGACTTTTTTATTGAAGAGATGAGAAGAAGAGCTGATGCACACAAGAAGGATTTCTGGCTTATGGGGGAAGTTATCCACGGTAATTATGGCAGCTATATATCGGATAATAAGCTTAACAGTGTTACGGATTACCAGCTTCATAAGGGCTTGTATTCAGGTCACAATGACCATAATTACTTTGAAATCGCACATACAATAAGATATCTTTTTGGAATAGGAGGACAGTGCCCGGGAACACATCTTTATTCATTTGCTGATAACCATGATGTTGACAGGCTTGCAAGTAAGGTTAATATAGCCGGACATATGAAGCTTATATATACTCTTATATACACACTTCCCGGTATACCATCTATATACTATGGATCCGAATGGGGAATACAGGGTAAAAAAGAGGGGGCAAGTGATGATGCATTAAGACCGGAGCTGGATGTGGATTATATGTCTTCTAATAATCAGTGTGCATGGCTTACAGAGTGGATAACACAGTTAGGTAAAATTCATAAATTATATGCAAAGTGTCTGGCATATGGCGTGTATGATGAGTTGGTTCTTACTAACAGACAGTTTGCATATGCAAGATGGACTGATGAAGAAGGCATAATAACAGCAGTTAATAATGATGAAAATGAAGCGCAGATATGGATTCCAATAAGGCAGGCTCAGGGTGTTGACATGTCAGCATTATTAATGGATGAGGTATATGATGTTATAACAGGTGAGAAGATTAAGCTTGAAAATAATCATATACATGCAAATTTACAGCCTGATGAAAGTAAGATCTATGTAATAGGAAGAAAATCACCGGATATTGTAAATACATCTGAAAATAATATTGAAGCTGTATGTGGCTATGAAAATAACAGCCTTCATAATGACAGGGATGTGGCTATAAATACAAAGTCTGATAACAATGGTTATGATAGTTTGGATGTAACCGGGAATATAAGCAATACTGATAATACAGATAAAGATACTTTGGAATATATAAAATATTCTATAGATAATAAGCTTGTTGAAACGGATAATGATTCGGATATGGCACATTCCGGTTATATGAGAAGAAGTGACAGGCAGGTCACAGATATAGAAAAGATTATGGAGGTGCTTGATTCATGTACTGTGTGTCATGTGGCCATGTCACAGGATGATTTCCCATATGTGATTCCATTATCTTATGGATATGAGATAGAAGATGACAGAATAGTACTTTATTTCCATAGTGCCATGACCGGGAAAAAACTTAATATATTAAGGCAGAATCATAATATAGCCTTTGAGATAAGCCATGAAAAAGAGATTATATATGACAATGATAATCCATGCGCATCAGGCTGTCTGTATGAAAGCATTATAGGCTTTGGCAGTATGGAATTTGTAGAAGAGCCGCATGAAAAGAAACATGGATTATCACTTCTTATGAAGCGCCAGACAGGCCAGAATGTAACATTTACGGATGAACAGATTAAAAAGGTGGAGGTTTTAAAGATAGCTGCGACAGACTATACATGTAAGGCAAGATACAGATAATAATTCATATTATTTAATAAGATGTTTATAAATTCAATATTTTTATAATATTTTTTTCAAAAAATTATATTTACAATTAAATATGGGAATGTTAATATATGACGAAGTAAATAGTTTACAGTGTTAAATATTTACTTCGTTATATTTTTGCGGTATAAGCCGTAAGGCAGACCTTATTTATTAGGGATGTGCTATATTTAATTAAAAGAAAGGAAGGTTTTGATGAATAAGCAGTGTGAAAAGTTATTCAATGCCGCAATGCAGTTTAGAAAGCTGCATTTAAAAGGCACATTGTTTAATATTAGCCATTCTGAATATTGCACATTAAAGACTATTAATATTTGTGCAAAGGAATGTAAAAAGAAAAATGAACAGGTCAAGGTATCAATGCTGTCTGAAAGGATGCATATGAATAATACGGCTGTATCAAGAAGTCTTAAAGCATTAGAATCACAGGAGCTTATTGAAAGAAATGTCAGCACAAAAGATAGAAGGGTTACATATGTAAGCCTTACAGATAAGGGTCAGAAACTGATTCATAAAATAGAAAAGGCGGTTGAAAAGTATCAGGAAGATGTTTTTAGTCAGATTGATACACAGCAGGTTGATATGATAGTTGATTTTTTAAATGAGCTTTACGAAATATCCAGAAAGGAATTAGAAAAGAGGAAAGATGAAAAGAATATTTAAAAGTATACTTCCTTATTGGAAATCAGTAATATTGATTTTTGTATTTTTACTTTTGCAGGCATATTGTGATTTATCACTGCCACAGTATACATCTAATATTATTGATACAGGTATCCAGAATGGCGGTATAGAGCATGCAATGCCTGAGCTTATAACATCTGATGAATTTGAAAAAGCAGTTGTATTTATGTCAGATGATGAAGAAGAGCATTTCAGAAGCGTATACGAAAAGGAAGATGATAATTACAGATTAAAAGTTACTAAAAATAATGAGCTTGATAAGCTGGATGATGAATTTTCAATGGCATTTATTATGAATAACCAGATGTCAGCAGTTGAAGAGAGCCAGTTTAAACAGCAGATGGCATCATTTATGGGTGTCGATGAGCAGATTGTTAATAATATGACAACACAGCAGCTCGCAGCACAGTTAGGAATCCAGCTTGAGACGTTTACAAGACAGCAGGAGGATTCAGATGGTAATATGACTGATGTTACCTGTGTCGATATGAGAACCATATTTGAGGCAATGGTTACATCAGGTAAAATGACTAAAGATAATATTATTTCAATAAGGAATGATATGGAAGATAAATTTTCAAGTGTAGGAAGTACTATGCTTAAGTCTATGGGCGTTGCTTATGCAAAGAGCATGGACAGTAAAGCGGGTCTTGATATGGATAAGATACAGTCATCATATCTGTTAAGTTCAGGACTTAAGATGATAGCCATGGCATTATTTATGGCGGCTGCAACTGTAATAGTAGGACTTATTGCTTCAAGAATAGGTGCCGGTATCGGTCGTGATTTAAGAAGCAGTGTCTATGGCAGGGTTATGAAGTTTTCAAATGCGGAGATGGATAAATTCTCTACAGCTTCACTTATAACAAGAACAACTAATGATATCCAGCAGATACAGATGGTTATTGTTATGATGTTAAGAATGATTTTATATGCGCCAATTCTTGGTATCGGTGGTATTGTAAAGGTATTTAATACAGGTGCAGGCATGGAATGGATTATCGGCCTTGCAGTGCTTATAATACTTGGAATTGTAATGATTCTTATGGTTGTTGCAATGCCTAAGTTTAAACTTATGCAAAAGCTTGTCGATGCTGTAAACCTTGTATCAAGAGAGATCCTTACAGGTCTTTCAGTTATAAGGGCATTCAGAAGAGAAGAAAAAGAAGAACAGCGTTTTGATGAGGCTAACAAAAAGCTTACAAAGACAACACTTTTTACAAACAGAGTAATGACATTTATGATGCCACTTATGACGTTTATAATGTATGGCATTACAGTACTTATAGTATGGGTTGCCTCTAATAAGATAGATGATGGTACATTACAGGTGGGTGCAATGACAGCATTTATAACATATACAATGCAGATAGTTATGTCATTCCTTATGCTTACAATGATGTCAATTATGCTCCCTCGTTCTGCGGTTGCAGCAGACAGAATTGATGAAGTTTTAAAGACAGAAAGTTCTATTAAGGACACTGATTCACCTGAAAAGCTTGAAAACGTTAAGGGTGTGCTAGAATTTAATGATGTAAGCTTTAAATATCCGGGTTCCGATGAAAATGCAATTGCAGATATAAGCTTTAAAGCAGAGCCGGGTAAGACAACAGCAATTATAGGAAGTACAGGCTGTGGTAAGTCAACGCTCGTTAATCTTATACCGAGATTATATGATGTCACACAGGGAAGCATTACACTTGACGGACATGATATAAGAAATATTACAATGAAAGATTTAAGAGAGGAACTTGGATATGTTCCACAGAAGGGAATATTATTCTCTGGTAATATTGCATCTAACTTAAGATTTGGTAAAGAAGATGCTACAGATGAACAGATTGAAGAGGCTGCACAGATTGCACAGGCTACAGAATTTATTGAGAGCAAAAATGCAAGATATGAAACACCTATTGCACAGGGTGGAACTAATGTATCAGGTGGTCAGAAACAGAGACTCTCAATAGCAAGGGCAATAGCTAAGAACCCTAAGATATATATATTTGATGACAGTTTTTCGGCACTTGACCTTAAGACAGATGCTGCGTTAAGAAAAGCACTTGCATCTAAAGTAGGTGACAGTACGGTTATTATAGTAGCACAAAGAATAAGTACAATTCTTCATGCAGAACAGATTCTTGTTATGGATGAAGGAAGAATTGTTGGAAGAGGAACTCATAGTGAACTGCTTGAGAACTGTGAAGTATACAGACAGATTGCAAAATCACAGTTATCAGAAAAGGAACTTGGAATTGACAGAAAGGAGGATTTATAATGGAAAATAAAGAAGAACAGTTTAAGACTCCTCCAAGAAGAAGAGGACCTATGGGAAGAGGACCGATGGGTTCTGGAGAAAAGGCTAAGGATTTCAAGGGTTCTATTGGAAAACTTATAAAATATATAGGCAATTATAAATTCGCAGTAATAGTTGTAATGATATTTGCTGCGTCTGCGACAGTATTTAATGTAATAGGACCTAAGATATTGGGTAAAGCAACAACGGCACTTTCAGAAGGTCTTATGCGTAAGATTCAGGGCGTAGGCGGAATGGATTTTGATTATATCGGAAAAATCCTCTTACTAGTTCTTGGTTTATATCTTATTGCAGTAATATTCAGTTTTATGCAGGGCTGGATAATGACAGGAATTACACAAAAGATATGCTACAGATTAAGAAAAGAAATATCTGAAAAGATAAACCGTATGCCGATGAAGTATTTTGAAAGCCGTACTTATGGTGAAGTTTTATCAAGAATAACTAATGATGTAGATACACTTGGAATGGGACTTAACCAGAGTATAACAACAATTATTACCTCAGTTGCAACAATTATTGGTGTAACGGTTATGATGCTTAGTATATCACCGCTTATGACACTTATTGCAATAGTTATATTACCGGTATCTATGTGGCTTATATCATTTGTTGTAAAAAGGTCACAGAAGTACTTTAAGACACAGCAGGAATACTTAGGACATATCAATGGACAGATTGAAGAAAATTATGCAGGTCATCTTGTGGTACAGTCATTTAACAAAGAAGAATCAATGATTAAAAATTTCAATGAAGTTAATGACACATTGTATTCTTCAGCATGGAAGTCACAGTTCTTTTCAGGAATGATGATGCCTATTATGACATTTGTAGGTAACTTAGGATATGCAGGAGTGGCTCTTTCTGGTGGTTTTCTTGCAATAAATGGCGTAATTACTGTAGGTGATATTCAGGCATTTATACAGTATGTTAAGAATTTCACACAGCCAATAGCACAGATTGCACAGGTTATAACACAGGTTCAGTCTATGGCTGCTGCATCCGAGAGGGTCTTTGAATTCCTTGAAGAAGAGGAGGAAGACCAGTTTGCAGCTAATCCGGTTCATCTTGATAAGATTGAGGGTTATGTTGATTTTGAAGATGTTAATTTTGGATATAAGAAAGACCAGACAATTATCAATGACTTTACTGCACATGTAAAGCCGGGGCAGAAGATTGCCATTGTTGGTCCTACCGGTGCAGGAAAGACTACCATGGTTAAGCTTCTTATGAGATTCTATGATGTAAACAGCGGCTGTATCAAGGTTGATGGTCATGATATAAGAGACTTTAACAGACGTGAATTAAGGGATGCATTTGGAATGGTGCTTCAGGATACCTGGCTGTATAAGGATACTATTATGGAAAATATCAGATACGGCCGGCTGGATGCAACTGACGAAGAGGTTATTGCAGCAGCCAAAGCAGCACATGCACATCACTTTATTGAGACTCTTCCGGGTGGCTATAATATGGAATTAAATGAAGATGCAAGCAATGTATCACAGGGACAGAAGCAGCTTCTTACTATTGCAAGAGCTATTCTTGCTGATAACAGGATTCTTATTCTTGATGAGGCTACTTCATCAGTAGATACACGTACGGAGCTTCAGATTCAGAAGGCAATGGATAACCTTATGGAGGGTAGAACCAGCTTTGTAATTGCTCACAGACTTTCAACTATTAAAAATGCTGATTGTATCCTTGTTATGAAAGATGGAGATATCATTGAACAGGGTAATCATGAAGAACTGATGAAGAAAGATGGCTTCTATGCAGATCTTTATAATTCGCAGTTTGATGAGGCATCATAAAAGGTGTTTAGTTGAAAAAATAGTGTAGAAGGGCAGACGGTTGGGATTTATAGTGTTTGAAAATGATTGATAAGACCAACTAAGTCTTTATCATATGTATACTTATTGTGAAGCACTGGATAGTATCCGGTGCTTTTTTTATTCACATTTGTTGGAGAAGGTGTTTCTATATGCTGGCTGGTGATATACTTCATTCATAAAATTTCTTAAGAAAGGGGTTTATGAAGAAATAAATGAAAGAAAATGAAAAAATATGAAAGAACATGATTAAAAATGCTTGAAACTAAATAACGTATGTGTTATTATACAGATAACGAAAACAGTAATCGAAAACACAAAAACACAAAAACACAAAAACACAAAAACACAAAAACACAAAAACACGAAAACACAAATATTGAACCATAATGGTGAGGAAAAGAGGAAGATATGCTTACAGAAGAGAGACTTCAAAGGATTGTTGCGATAACAGACAGAGAAGGGAGCGTATCTGTCCAGGAACTTGCAAAAGAACTTGATACATCAGAATCGACCATAAGAAGAGACCTTATTATACTTGATAATGACAGGAGAATAAGTAAGGTAAGAGGTGGTGCTGTAAGCAATAATATGCAGTACAGAACCACAGATGAGAATATTTCATTTAGAAAAGAATGGAATATTGATGCTAAAAGAGCAATTGGCAGATATGCGGCATCACTTATAAGTGATAATGATTTTATTTATATTGATGCAGGAACTACAACGGAACTATTGATTGATTATATAGAACAGAGAAGGAATGTTACATTTGTAACAAACGGAATAAGCCATGCAAAGAAGCTGACACAGGCAGGCTTTAGGGTTCATATACTCGGTGGGGAGTTTAAGTTAGAAACCGAGGCAATCGTAGGAGAAGAGGCTATACTGCTTCTGGATAAATATAATTTTACAAAAGGTTTTTTTGGAGCCAATGGTGTCAGTATTGATAATGGAATAACTACACCTGATTATAGGGAAGCTGTATTAAAAAGAAAGGCTTTAAGTAAAAGTAAAGAAAAATATATTTTATGTGACAGCAGTAAGTTTTCAAAGGTATCAAGTGTAACATTTGCAGATATTAAGAAAGCTCGTATTATTACAGAAAAAATTGACAAAGACAAGTATGGAAAGTTTTCTAATATAATAACACCTGAATATTAATTTTAAAATATGCACAATATATTTACATTGGATATCTTATAGAAGATAGGATAATTGATAACACTAATTGAATTAGTGGAGGTGGCTTTATGATTTATACAGTTACGTTTAATCCGTCACTTGATTATATTGTTACAGTAGATAATTTTACAACAGGGCGGGTGAATAGAACTACAACAGAGTTTATGTATCCGGGCGGAAAAGGGATTAATGTATCCATAGTTTTAAAAAATCTTGGGTATGATAATATAGCGCTTGGTTTTGAGGCAGGTTTTACAGGAGAAGAGATAATAAGACGTATAAGTGATATGGGAATTATACATGATTTTATTCATGTTGATAACGGTTTATCAAGGATTAATGTTAAGATACGTTCTGATAATGAAAGCGAGATAAACGGACAGGGTCCGGCAATTGAAGCTGACCACATAAATAAGCTGTATCAAAGATTTGATAAACTTAAAAATGGAGATATTCTTGTACTTGCAGGAAGTATTCCGACAGTGATGCCGGATTCCATGTATATGGATATTATGAAGTATCTTAAAGGAAGAAATATTAAGATAGTGGTAGATGCTACAAAAGATTTGCTTGTGAATGTTCTTGAATATAGACCATTCTTAATTAAACCAAACAATCATGAACTTGGAGAAATATTCGGAGTTGAATTAAAGACAAGAGATGAGGTTGTTGAATATGCAAAAAGATTACAGAAAATGGGAGCTGTAAATGTACTTGTATCAATGGCAGGAGAAGGTGCAGTACTTGTTGCAGAGGATGGAATCATATTTAAGACACCGGCGCCTAAGGGAGTGGTTAAGAATTCAGTAGGAGCAGGGGATTCGATGGTAGCTGGATTTATTGCAGGATATCTTAATAGTGGCAATTATGTGGAAGCATTTAAGATGGGTGTATGTACAGGAAGTGCAAGTGCTTTTTCAGATATGCTTGCTACAAAGGCAGAAGTTGAAGCATTAAAGAGTTGTACGCATTTTAATTTATAATAGAAAGGGGTTTTACTTATGAGAATTGTTGATTTGCTTGATGTAAGAAGTATTGAACTTAATGGCAGTGCGACAAGTAAGGAAGATGTTCTTAAAAAAATGGTTTCACTTATGGTAAAGAGTGGAAAGATTAATGATGAACAGAAATATCTTAATGGAGTATTTAAAAGGGAAGAAGAAAGTACAACGGGGGTAGGAGAAGGAATTGCGATTCCACATTGTAAATCTGATGCGGTAGACCGCCCGGGACTTGCGGCGATGATAGTACCTGACGGAGTAGAATTTGATTCACTTGATGGTCAGCCTGTCAATGTTATATTTTTAATAGCAGCACCAGATACTAAAGATAATGTACATCTTGATGTATTAAGCAAGTTGTCCATGCTTCTTATGGATGAAGAATTTATAAATAGTCTTAAGGCTGCTAAAAATGTTGATGAATTTCTTAAGGTTATTGATGCTGCAGAAACTAAAAGAGATAAAGAGGAAAATGCAGGAGAAAATGAAGATGCAATGTCCGCACAGGATAAATCAGATAAAACTACTGCTGATATAACAGAAAATGTATCTGATAGTAAATCCGATAATAAAAAAGAAAAATCAGATAATGTGATTAAGATACTTGCCGTAACAGGATGCCCTACCGGTATTGCACATACTTATATGGCGGCAGAGGCATTACAGAAAAAAGCTGCAGAGTTGGGATATGATATAAAGGTTGAGACAAGAGGTTCAGGTGGCGCTAAAAATGTTCTTACACCGCAGGAAATAGAGAGTGCAGCGGGAATAATCGTTGCTGCGGACACCAAGGTTCCTATGGACAGATTTGCAGGAAAGAAGCTTTTGGAAGTTCCAGTATCAGATGGAATAAGTAAGCCTGAAAAATTAATTGAGGAAATAGTAAGCGGAAATGCACCTGTATATAAGGCCAATTCAGACACGCAGGGTGTTGGAGATAATTCTTCCGGCAGTGCAAATGGTGGTGTGTGGCATCAGATATATAAGCATCTGATGAACGGTGTATCACATATGCTTCCTTTTGTTGTAGGAGGAGGTATTCTTATAGCAATAGCATTTCTTTTGGATGATTATTCAATAAATCCGGCTAATTTTGGTACAAATACACCTGTAGCGGCCTGGTTTAAGACAATTGGTGGATATGCATTCAGTTTCATGCTTCCTGTCCTAGCAGGTTATATTGCAATGAGTATAGCAGACAGACCGGGACTTGTGGTTGGTTTTGTAGGTGGATATATAGCATCAGTTGGTTCTACATTTGCAGATCCGGCAGCTAAATCAACTGTTCCCGCAGGATTTATCGGTGCTATGTTGGCAGGCTTTGTAGGTGGTTATATTGTAATAGGTCTTAAGAAATTATGTGAATATTTACCTAAGGCGCTGGATGGAATTAAATCAATTCTTATATATCCGCTTGTCGGAACTTTACTTATGGCAGTATTTATGTGTGCAGTTGACCCATTTGTGGGAGCTATTAATTCAGGACTTACAAGTTTTCTTAATTCAATGGGCAGCAGCAGTAAGATATTATTAGGCTGTGTACTTGGTGCGATGATGTCCATAGATATGGGTGGTCCATTTAACAAGGCCGCATATGTATTTGGTACAGGCATGCTTGCAGAACAGACAGAGAGCGGATTTATGATTATGGCAGCAGTTATGGTGGGTGGTATGATACCTCCATTTGCAATAGCACTTGCAACGACTATATTTAAGAATAAATTTACTCCTGAAGAGAGAAAATCAGGACCTGTTAATTATATTATGGGACTTTGTTTTATATCAGAGGGTGCAATTCCGTATGCGGCATCAGACCCATTAAGGGTTATTCCATCATGTATGATAGGTTCAGCAATAGCCGGCGGACTTTCAATGGCATTTGGGTGTACATTAAGAGCACCTCATGGAGGAATATTTGTATTCCCTACTATTGGAAATGTTATAGGATATATTGCAGCATTTGTAATAGGCTCAGTTGTAGCAGCAGTACTTCTTGGTATTTTAAAGAAAAATAATTAATTAGTTTACTGATACAGTATTATAAAGTTGAGTCCCCAATAAGGCTCAAAATGAAAAGGAGGGTTTTAATTATGAAAGAATTAAGTTATGTTATTACAGATCCGGAAGGAATCCATGCAAGACCGGCCGGAGCACTTGTTAAGGAGGCAGCTGCATTTACAAGTAAGATTACTATTGGTAAAGACGGTAAAGAAGTAGATGCAAAGAGAATATTTGGAATTATGGGACTTGCAGCTAAGCAGGGGCAGACAATAGTATTAAAAGCAGAAGGCGATGACGAGGACGCAGCAATTGAAAAACTTGGGACATTTTTAAAAGAGAATTTATAACTAATTTGTTAAAATAGGGGTGTATTGCTAACCGCTAATTTATCGGTTAGCCCCAGACGTAGTGTTTTTTGAAATGTAGCAGAGGGCAGGTTGTTGCTTATGTGTAAAATTTGCACACATAAGCAACAGCCTGCCCTCTGCTACACGCCTGTTTCAACAAATCACAATTTATTTAAAAAAGTTGTTGACATCTAACAGCGATTAGTATACACTAACAATGAAAGTAATGAAAATGATTATCACAAATGATTATCAAAAAGGAGGAAGCATGATGCCTTTGACAATGGTTGATACAGGATGTGAGAATGTAATTAAAAGAATTGGAGGTAAAGAGGACACAAGACGTTTCCTTGAGAACCTTGGTTTTGTTGTTGGCGGTAAGGTTACAGTTGTTTCTGAGATGGGTGGCAATATGATTGTTAATGTTAAGGATTCAAGGGTGGCAATTGGCAAAGATATGGCCAACAAGATTATGGTTTAATAATGATTACAATGTATTAAGATTATGCATTGAATATAGAATATGAAAGGAAGATGGAAGGAATAATGAAAACATTAAAAGAAGTAGCCTGTGGCAGTACAGTTAAGGTTGTCAAGCTTACAGGTGAAGGTCCAGTAAAGAGAAGAATTATGGATATGGGTATTACTAAAGGTGTAGACATATTTGTAAGAAAGGTTGCACCATTAGGAGATCCTGTTGAGGTAACTGTAAGAGGATATGAGTTATCACTTCGTAAGGCAGATGCTGAGATGATAGTTGTAGAATAATAAGTCTATTATATTTGAAGGCGATGTCACAGAGGATATTTTAACAATATTATAAAAGATTTTAATATATCAATTAATACATATAATAAATATATGTACTAAAAACATATAAATAATACAAGAAGTTAATGAATAACCGGTGAAAGACCGGAAAATTTTTTAACTATAAGTTAGATATAACTTACTTTTGTAAGCGGATTAAAATGATGATTAGTCAAATAATATATATGTTAGATTAATGCTACATATATTAGTGCTATAATACATAAATTAGATTCGTATTATATATGCTGACAATTAATAGAATTTATAATATTAGTTTTAAATATCATATTTCTGATGTTTATTTCAGAGAGTAACTGCATAGCCAGTTATTATATATAGTATGAAAAGGAGATAGGAAATGTCAATTAAAATCGCATTAGCAGGTAATCCGAACTGCGGTAAAACGACACTGTTTAATGCACTGACTGGATCTAATCAGTTTGTTGGAAACTGGCCAGGTGTTACAGTTGAGAAAAAAGAAGGTAAATTAAAGGGACACAATGATGTAACAATAATGGATCTTCCGGGTATATATTCTTTATCACCATATACTTTGGAGGAAGTAGTTGCAAGAAATTATCTTATTAATGAAAGACCTGATGCAATTCTTAATATTGTAGATGGTACTAATATTGAAAGAAATCTTTATCTTTCAACACAGATAATGGAACTTGGTATTCCTGTTGTAATGGCTGTCAATATGATAGATATTATGGAAAAGACGGGCAATAAGGTTCATATTGATAAGCTTTCTAAGAAATTAGGCTGTGAAGTAGTTGAAATATCAGCTTTAAAGGGAACAGGTATCAAGGAAGCAGCTGATAAGGCTGTAAAGGCAGCTAAAAGTAAGAACGCTTCTGAACCGGTACATAAGTTTGATGAGGGTGTTGAAAGTGTTATTGATGCTGTAAAGAGTAAACTTACAGATATAGATGAAACACAGAGAAGATTCTTTGCAATTAAACTTCTTGAAAAAGATGATAAGATTGCTGACAATATGAAGAATGTACCTGATGTATCAGCAGAAATCAAACAGCTTGAAGATAAGTTTGATGATGATACAGAAAGCATTATTACAAATGAAAGATATGTATATATTTCTTCTATTATAGGAGAGTGTGTTACTAAGAAAAAGTCAGGTGAGCTTACTATATCAGATAAGATTGACAGAATAGTAACTAACAGATTTGCAGCTCTTCCAATATTTGCAGCTGTTATGTTTCTTGTATACTTTATATCAGTGTCAACAGTTGGTACATGGGCTACAGACTGGGCAAATGATGGCGTATTCGGTGATGGATGGCATTTGTTTGGAATAGGTTCTTCCGATTATGAAGATGCGGCAGCTGATTTTGACAGAGCTTCACAGATTGTAGCAGCTATTGATGATGGTGAAACAACTGTAGATATTGTTGATGAAGAAGAAAATGTTCTTGAAACAGTTAATATTACATCAGATATTGCTAAAGAAGCAAAAGAATTAGCTGATGGTGATGAACCTGACCCTGCAGATTATGGTGTATGGGTTCCTGGTATTCCTGCACTTGTAGGTGATGGACTTGATGCTATTGGTTGTGCTGACTGGTTATCAGGTCTTATCAATGATGGTATTGTTGCCGGTGTTGGCGCAGTATTAGGTTTCGTTCCACAGATGATAGTATTATTCATATTCCTTGCTTTCCTTGAGTCATGTGGTTACATGGCAAGAGTAGCATTTATTATGGATAGAATATTTAGAAAGTTTGGTCTTTCAGGTAAGTCATTTATTCCAATGCTTATCGGTACAGGTTGTGGTGTTCCTGGTGTTATGGCATCAAGAACAATTGAAAATGACAGAGACAGAAAGATGACTATAATGACAACAACATTTATTCCATGTGGAGCAAAGCTTCCTATTATAGCTTTAATCGCCGGTGCATTATTTGACGGTGCATGGTGGGTAGCTCCAAGTGCATATTTTGTTGGTATTATAGCTATTATAGTATCAGGTATTATTTTAAAGAAAACTAAGATATTCGCAGGTGATCCGGCACCATTTGTTATGGAGCTTCCTGCATATCACATGCCTACAGTAAGTAATGTATTAAGAAGCATGTGGGAGAGATGTTCTTCATTTATTAAGAAGGCAGGTACAATTATTCTTCTTGCAACTATCCTTGTATGGGTATTAATGCACTTTGGATGGACTGATGGCTCATTTGGTTTCATTGATGATGAACAGCTTGATTCAAGTATTCTTGCAGCAATTGGTACATTTATTGCTCCAATCTTTAAGCCACTTGGATTTGGCGACTGGAAGATGACAGTTGCTACAGTAACAGGTCTTATTGCTAAGGAACAGGTAGTTGGTACATTTGGTGTACTTTATGGATTTGGTGAAGTAGCAGAAAATGGTGTTCAGATATGGGGAGAGCTTGCAACATCTTTAACAACAGTTGCAGCTTATTCATTCCTTGTATTTAACCTCTTATGTGCTCCTTGTTTTGCAGCTATGGGTGCAATTAAAAGAGAGATGAACAATGGTAAGTGGTTTGCATTTGCGATAGCTTATCAGTGTGGATTTGCTTATCTTGTAGCATTATGTGTCAACCAGATTGGTTCACTTATTTTCTATGGTACATTTGGATTTGGTACAGTTGTAGCATTCCTTGTAATTATTGCATTTATCTATCTTCTTGTAAGACCATACAAGGAAAGCGATAAACTTGTGGTAAATAAGAAGTTATCAAAGGCAGTGTAAAATAGAAAGTATTATAATTATATATAAATCATATTGTGGATCGATATGATAAATTGATACATTCAAAAATTGTATTGTGAAATCAAATTTATATAATATATGTATACATTCAGAGTATATTGTATTGTGCAATGAAATTTATGTGTAATACAGATGCCGGGAATTTTACGGTATCTGCACAGAGTGCAGCGTGGCTGCTAAAAAGGAGATAATTATGGGAACATTAATAGTGGGATTAATTCTTTTAATTATAGTTGCTGCAATCGTGCGTAGCATGATAAAGGGTAAGA
>URAI01000027.1 GCA_900545725.1 uncultured Eubacterium sp. | reverse complement strand
TTAAGCACGCCGCCAGCGTTCATCCTGAGCCAGGATCAAACTCTCATAAAAAGTTCTGCTTCATAAAACTGTAAGAATTACTTCATAATTCTTACCCAGTCTTCACAGACCAGATGTTTTACTCCAGCTTTCCCAGCCAGTTAAACTAACTAGCTTTAATATCCGTTTTAACAAACGTCTATTTACTGTTTTAAAGGATGTTATATAAATAACAATTCGCTTTAAGATTAAAATTCATTAAAGAATTTTCAAGGTTGTTTTACTGTTCAATTATCAATGTTCATAATCCAACTAATTTTCTAAACGTCTTTATTAAAATCATTCAAAAGAATATTTAGAAGTTGAATTTTATTTATTGTTTTGTTGCCGTGTCTCGCGGCGACTTGATTATATTACCATCCTTAGACATGAATGTCAATGGTTTTTTTATTTTTTTTTGGTTTTTTTTAATTTCAATCCTCTAGCAGCTATATATAGCGTATTTCATTTCTTTTGCACTATATATAGTGTCCCCATTCCTAATAAATTATAAACATTTATATTTTAAAATTCATTTTTCTTCCTACAATTAAGATAATAATACATTATACCTTTCTTTTAAACATTTACGTGAATATAACAAATATCAAATGAATACTGTAAGGCATATATATCATCAATGATATATACGCTCATCTACAGCAATAATGTAACATATACTTTCTATTATATATCTGCAAATCTTATGAACACATTTAGTTGCATAAGTATAATAATATACTATTTTAAATATTACCAAAACCAAGTACATATTATGTTTTATAAGCTATTAATTTTAGTTAAACATTATGATTTTGATAATTTAATAACATTTTAAATATCCTGTATTATTGGGGATGAATTATATAACTTGTTTATATTCTTTTGTCATTAAACAACACATGAGCAATAATATTATTATCATTCAACCATGTAAGTATTCTGCTGTTATCGATATAAGAAAGCAGTGTTGTTCCATAATCAGTCCTCGCAATTAAAGATATCAGTGCAAACACAAACCATATCACAATAACACCTTCTGCAATTCCTGCAATAACTCCCAAAACATGATTTGCCTGATTAATTACAGGAAGGCTTCCTATTATATCTGTAGCTGCGACTATTATTTTTATAATCAGGAATACTATTATAAGAATTATAATATGCACAATTATATTATATATTACACCTGCCAGTCTTATGGCAAATATCCTAAGAACCTGATCTTTAACTGTATTCATGCTATTAGAGATATCCGTATTATCAGGTATCGCCTTATCAGTCTGAGTCATTACAGACATTGGAATATTGAGATTTTCAGCTATCTTATATATATATGAAATAATTTCTTCTGATTCCTCACCATATTCTGATACTTTTTCTGCCTCCTGCCCAATGGCTGCATCTGCTGTACTATTTATCTGTTCATCCTTTAATATCATATTGTATACTTTATTCTCAATATAACTATATATAGGGGTATTTTTCTTTAATGCATCTGCAATTACAGGTGACAAAATCACGGTAGCTGCTATTGCTATAAATACAGACACCAGTGATACAGCCATTCTTAATACTCCTTTTTTCCATCCTGCATATCCGCAGCCTGCTATAACTGCTATAACACATATCAAAAACCAGTTCATATTTTCCTCTTTTCCGTCATGTATCAACATTTTAATAATATTATTATTCTGATGAATATTAATTAAAAGAGGCTGCAACAATAATAATATCTTTAAATGATATGTAAATATATTATAATTCAAATGTTAAAAAGTCATTTCTGTCTTCACGGCAAGACCTTTCAATCTATGTCCTTTATATAATATTATTTCTATATCTTACTACTATTATTATAACAACCTCTTTTTTATTTCATTCTTATATTCTGTATATATTTTGAATTGATGAGCACATAACTGCCACGGCTTCCTGTTGTAAGTACAGTATCAATCGGAAGCTCAACCGTCTGTGTTGTAAGAACCTTACCATTCATGTTCATAACCGACCATACATTAGAACTACACAGAAGTATACTATCACTGTCAAATTTAATCTCATCATACTGTGTACTAAACGTCTTTTCAGTTACTTTATTACCCGATAAATCATACACCACAAGCTTGTACAAATCTCCCGTTTCTGAATTATCCAATATAAGCCCTATATATTTTGAACTCCAGAATACATTTTCTATACTATTTTCAATGTTAATCTCCTTACTAAGACTCGGATACTCCTTTATATTATATATACTCACAACATTCTCCCCAACTGCAACTGCTGTTGTGTCATTAGCAAATTCCACGTCTGCAACAATGGTATTATCATAATGATTAAATCCACCAACGACTCTCTCAGTCTCATTCTGGCCCACCTCAGAGAAATTATAAAATACAACATTAGTCTTCATCTCTTCTCCACTTACATATACAAACGATGCAATAAGCTTGGTAGCATCATCTGAAATACTTATATCAAGTGGATATCCATCTCCCTCAAGTGTTGTCTTAATACTATATACTTTACTTCCATCTGTATTATACATATTAATATAATTAGCTGTATTATCTTCAAGTACAGCGACAACCACGCCTTGTGAACCGACTTCTATCTGTGATATTGCAAGAGATGTATCAACTGTACCCTTAAGTCCATTTTTATCAAAAATGTATATACTGCTTCCATTAATATCACCAACTGCAATGCAGTCCCCGCATTCTTTCACCTGTGGCTTTTGCATTGAATATGTTTCATTCCAGATAGAATTATTTTTTCTGTCAATATATGTGATTCCATCATTACTATACCTTACATATCCCGAACCATATTCTTTATATTGCGCTGTTTCGGTATCATCTCTGTTATAAGAAGTTGATATTGTATAT
Source organism: uncultured Eubacterium sp. (assembly GCA_900545725.1). Lineage (GTDB taxonomy): Bacteria > Bacillota > Clostridia > Lachnospirales > Lachnospiraceae > Lachnospira. The sequence continues at coordinate 21,378 of URAI01000027.1, read as the reverse complement.
GATGAATAAGTTCTTCCATCAAGATATTTATATAATATAACACCTGCAATAGCTGCAAGAACCAGCGCAATTAACACGCCAATAACAATATTCCTGCGATGTTTTTTTATCTTTTGTGCAGCCTGCTTATTAACCTCACCGCTATATGTATCATCACCGGAAAGTCTTATAATCTTATTATCTTTATTTATTTTATCGCTACCTTCAAATCTGGACTTCCCTGATATAATATCAGCCATTAATTTTCCTCTTTTCATTATTTTAGACGACGCTGATACTATTATACAATATTACTTAAAATATTCAAGGAAGTTTTATTTCCTGACCTATATATAATTTATTTACATCATCAAGATTGTTTGCTGCTGCCACTTCCGGATATTTCTTAACAGTTCCGTAATAATTCTGGCATATACTCATTATTGTATCGCCCTTTTTTACAATGTAAGTCACACCAGCGGACTGTACGCTCTGATTACCGCCGGTTTCTGATGATACGCTCTGTTCTTTTTTCTCTGCCTGTGTCTGCTCCATATTAACTGACGCCACTTTATCATTCTGTTCATTTTGCAATTCAGCCTGTACATTTTCCGTTTCTATTACAGATGTTTTTTCCTGAGACATGTTCTGTTGCTGTGTTTCATCCTGTGACATCTCTGCCACATTCTTTCCTGCCGTGTCTGTTTCAGCCTGTGTATCCTCTTCTGTAGGATATACATCACCTGTTAATTTATTAACAGGAACAATCCCACTTGAAGCTGTATCCTTTGCATTATCATCATCTTCATTACTATTGATATCAGCAATCTGCTTTACTATTGTTGTCAGTGAATTATCAAAACTCTGCATTTTGGTATAACTATTCATAAGATTAATTCCAAGAACAAGAACAATTACAGCAAGAACCGAACCTGCTCCATATACAAACATCATATTTTTCTTCTGATGCTGTATCTGCTCTTTATTATTTATAATCTCACGAATTGACTGCATCACCTTATCTTTTTCTGAACTTTCAACCGAATGTCTGCCTCTTTTTTGAAGCATATATTCCTGCATCTCATAATTTCTTTCATAATAGCATACATAACCACTTTGTTTTTTCAATCTGCCATTCTCATACAAATAAAAATTCTCTGTTTTTTCACGGATATCAACGATATAAAGGGTCTTTAATCCCCCTGTAAAGTTGTCTTTATGAAGCTTTTTTAAATATTCCATCCACTCAGGAGTTATTCCGGGAATAGCAACAAACCATCCCACAACTTCAAGATTCGGAAAATATTTTTCTATATCTGAATAAATACTGCTCCACACACTTTCATTAAAGCCAGGCCTGTCATCATGCGTTTGTGTACTCTTTTTCTTTACAACACCTTTAATAAAAAGACATTTTTCTGATGAAGTTTTGTGATATTCACCCAGTAGTACTCCCGATTGCTCCTGACCATCCAATCCATATGCAAGAGAATTAATGTAAGAAAATGCATAATCCTCTATAAATATTTTTTTATCTGAACTTACATCACCAATCTGCTTTATATTCTTCGGTGTTCTTATAACAGTGTTCTTTTTACTGCCATCTTTGCTTTTGTTGTCATTATCGCTATCACAAATAATTTCTATCATAATTCCCCTCCATTCTTGGCGTTTATGACAACCTTTTACAAGCATATTATCACTGACAGTTCAAAAATGTTATCACTTTTTGTCACATAAAAAAATAATTCACAATGCATAAATATATATATCGTGAATAAATATATATACAGATGCCGTAAATAATTGTGTATGAAAGGAATACAACCCATGTTATATTACTTTAATTCTAAGAACAGTTCTGTTGCACAGTCCTTATATTTACAATTAGAAAATATGATTAATTCTCTTATATCACCCGGACAACCCATTGTTGTCATGTGCATTGGCAGCGACCGTTCCACCGGCGACAGTCTTGGTCCCCTTACGGGATATAAGCTAAAAAAAGCCGGACTTAATAACATATCCGTAATAGGAACTCTTAATCATCCTGTTCATGCAGCCAATCTTAATATCACTCTTAAAAAGGTATATTCTGCATATAATAATCCTTTTATAATAGCAATAGATGCATCCCTTGGAAAAGAGAATCATATAGGTTATATAACACTGGCAACAGGACCTTTAAAGCCGGGACTCGGAGTCAAAAAAAAGCTGCCTGAAGTTGGAGATATTCATATTACCGGCATAGTAAATTCTGCCGGGATAATGGATAATATCCTTCTTCAGACAACTCATCTTGCAACTATTATGACACTTGCTGACATAATAGCTGATGCATTTATTCAATTATTTAATTCTGACTTTTATTCTCATACACAGCAAGAGCCTTCGCAATCGTATCTGCCTGTCCACTCTTCATAATCTGCATCAGCTTAAGAAGCTTATCTAAATCAAATACCTCCTTGCCAAGATAAGCTTCATAATTAGATGATATGTACATTCTCTTTAACTTAATCTGCTCATCCAGCTTAATATATTGTTCATTCAGGGCAGAAAGTTTTTTCTCCATATCATCTCTCTTATCCTTATCAACAGCTTCAAGCTCCGCTATTATATTAGGCTTAACCGTCTTTTCAAATTCCTCAATGACAGCTTTTTTTCTTTCTTCTATATCCTTTATATCATTGCGGACTTCTTTAATCTGACTGTCAAACTCCTCAAGTCCATACATCTCTTCATTCTTATCTTTTCTGATTCTTTTGGAGATTCGCCTTATCTTACGGTTATTATCCTTAATATCAAACTGCATCTTCGCAGCCGCATCAAGGGTATTAAAATGCTCAATAACCGTCTTTTTATACATCACCTTACCAACGAATGACTGGATAAAAATACATACAAAATAATATATAATTATGTTTATCTGTCCGAAATCAAGCAGCTTAAAAAGAAGATACGGTATAACAGCATAAAACACACCAAGCAGCACAATATATAAAAAATACTGCCAAACACCTGTCGTCCTAAACAACAGCATAAAAACAGAATTATTACAATATGCCGGAACTCCATCTGTTTTAAAGGATTCTTTTATCCTGTTCTTAAGCTTTTCATTTTCATGTCTTAAATGTGCTGTCTCACTTGATATTCTTTCTTTTACACCTGCATCCTTAGCACGTTCCCTGTCTGACTGTATATCCTTAAGCCTTGCTCTTTCTTCATCAATTGATTTTTCAAAGCCGGCACATACAGCAGCACTGCTTTGTTTTATCTGAGACTCTATTGTATTCTGAAGATTCCTCTTTTCTTCATCAATATCCCTGCCAAGCTCCTTAATCTGTGCCGCAAGCTTATTATAATTATCTATTCTTAAATTCTGTTCTCTTATCTCTAAGATAATCTGCTCAAGAACCTTTTCATCTCCTGCAAGTACATTCTGTGCTGCCATATGCATCAACTCCCTGTTATATGTAACTCTTTGTATTAATCATTTTTTGAATTTCTATAATAATTAATAAGGCATCCATCAAGAATTATCTTTCTTTCATCATCTGTAAGATCATCCATCTTAAGTTCAAATTCTTTCATATCCTTATTAACTACAAACGCTTTCATTGTATTCTGCTTATTCTTAACAGCATCTGCTATCTTAGGTATAAAGATATAATCACCATTCTCAAATGGAAGCTCACCCTTGTCTATAATAAATGGCAGCATACCCCAGTTGATAAGATTAGAACGATATCTTTTTGTAGCATATTCATTGGCAATATTAGCCCATCCGCCAAGCACCTTCTGACATGATGCCGCCTGCTCTCTTGCAGAACCATCACCTGGTTTTACTGCAAATATTGTACTTCCTACGCCTACATTTTCCTTATGAACATCATATGTTTCTTTAATCTTATGCATTATAGGACGAAGTTCCGGGAATGCTTCTCCCATACACTGCCCTGCTTCTCTTGCCTTTTCAGCCTTTTGTACTTCCTTAGCTCTTCCAACATAAGCAGGATCTTTTCTTGATAATGCAAATTCTGCAAGACCTAATGGATTAGATCTGTATGAAGATGTCTCACCTGATGGAATTAATTCATCTGTTGTTGTTACAGGATCGTGTATCTCCGATACAACCTTAATAATAAGATTCTCAGGAAGCGCAACCATCTCAGGCCAATCCTTGATATTTGGTCCAAACTGTATCTCCTGATTAGGATCTGCAACACCCTTACTGTCAAATACCCTGTTTGCATATATGGTCTTATCAAAATGATATGCCGGACCTGTAAATTCTACATCAACATCTGTCGCTGCTGTAAGGAAGCCCTTATTAGCTGCTGTAGCCGCAATAGACCTTGCATCCATAAGTGCAACTGATGCAATCTGACCATTCTGTAACTTAGATCCCTCTCTGTTAGGGAAGTTTCTTGTAGAATGTCTGATTGAAAATGCATTATTAGCCGGTGTATCACCTGCGCCAAAGCAAGGACCACAAAATGCCGTCTTAACAATAGCACCTGTCTGCATAAGATCTGCAAGTCTTCCATTTTTTGCAAGTTCCATATATATTGGTGTACTTGCCGGATATACGCTTAATGTAAATTCATCAGCTCCAATTGAATGTCCTCTTAAAATATCTGCTGCTGCACAGATGTTTTCAAATCCGCCACCGGCACATCCGGCAATAATTCCCTGATCTACATATAACTTACCATCTCTTATCTTATCAACAAGTTTAAAGTCAACCTGACCATCAAGACTTACAAGTGCCTTTTTCTCACAATCGTGTAATATATCTTCAAGATTAGCATTAAGTTCTTCAATCGTATAAGTATTACTTGGATGGAATGGCATTGCTATCATCGGCTTAACCTTATCAAGTTCTACATATACAACACCATCATAGTATGTAACAGCTCCCGGATTAATTTCCTTATAGCTTTCACTTCTTCCATGTATATCATAAAATTCTTTAATCTTATCATCTGTTCTCCAGATTGATGAAAGACATGTTGTCTCAGTTGTCATAACATCTATGCCAATTCTGAAATCAGCACTTAAATTACTTATACCAGGCCCAACAAATTCCATTACCTTATTCTTAACATAACCGTTGCCAAATACGGCACCGATAATAGCAAGGGCAACATCCTGAGGACCTACCCCCTTAGCAGGAGCACCTGTCATATAAATAGCCACAACTCCCGGCATATTAATATCATAAGTCTTATTCAGAAGCTGCTTTACGAGTTCAGGGCCACCCTCACCCATAGCCATTGTTCCTAATGCCCCGTAACGTGTATGACTATCGGAGCCAAGAATCATCTTACCACCCTCTGCAAGCATTTCTCTTGCAAACTGGTGAATTACAGCCTGATGAGGTGGTACATATATTCCACCATACTTCTTTGCACACGTAAGGCCGAACATATGGTCATCTTCGTTAATTGTTCCACCTACAGCACAAAGACTGTTATGACAGTTAGTAAGTACATATGGAATTGGGAATTTCTCCAGTCCTGATGCTCTTGCAGTCTGAATAATACCGACAAATGTAATATCGTGCGATGTCATCTTATCGAACTTTATCTTAAGCTTATCCATATTATCAGATGTGTTATGGCTCTTTAAAATATTATATGCCATAGTATTCCTGGCTGCTTCTTCCTTTGAAGGTACATTACCGCCCAACCTTGCCTGAAGCTCTCCTGCTGACTGTGCATTATCTTCAATAACATCAACACCATTTAAAAGATATGCTCCGCCTTCACTTAACTTAATCATTCCTTACCTCTTTCCTGCCCTTAGACATCATATACTTAAATTCGTATAAATGTAATGTCCAGACACATTCATATTACACATTGGCTATATACCTTGTATATCCCCTTAATTAATATTGTAATGAAAATATCCGTTTCCATTCGGAATCCGCATTACATAATGTATAAATAATACATAAATTTGCAAAAATATTCAACACAAAACTTCAGTATTATTTTAAATAATTATATCATATCCGCTAATTATTAAAGGTACTTTCTGACCTCATCCGTAATATCTTTAATTCTTTCACTGCTTACCTTATGCTTTTCCCAGCCGACATTTACTGTATCATCGTTATGTCTTGGTATAATATGCATATGAAAATGGAATACTGTCTGTCCCGCTGCCTCACCATTGTTCTGTACCACATTAAGACCATCCATATCAAGTGTCTTATTCATCGCCGTAGCAATCTTTTTTGCTACTTTAAAAACATGTCCTGCTGTATCATCGTCCAATTCATATATATTGTCAAAATGTTCTTTGGGAAGAATCAGCACATGACCTTCTGCTGCCGGTTCTGCATCAAAGATAACTCTTACACAATCATCTTCGTACAAAGTGTTAGTAGGAATATCTCCATTTGCAAGTTTACAAAAAATACAATCATCTTTTTTCATTCTTCTTACTCCATTTCTTTAAAATGATATTTATTATAATATTTTGTCGAAATAATATCATTTACAGCAAAATACAATAAGTATATACTTTATTATAATAACGTATTACGTTATTTATATCAATATTTATGAAAGGATTTTAGTAATGCTTAATAAAAAAACTTATGAAGCTCTTGATATACTCAAAGATAATAATCCGGATATATATTCTGTCATTGATACTTTTCTTAATGATTCCCTAAAAGAATTATCATATGCAGCCCATGAGATTAAAAATCAGATTTCTTTTTTATACAGCTCTTATCAGCTTATTGAATATCGTAATCCGACGATAAAGAATAATGAATTCTGGTGCGATATGGGAAGTTCATTTCAAGCCCTTATACATTTTATGGAAAGAACGAGCTTATATAGAAACAGCTTAAAATCAGAACCCTCTACATTTAATATCAATGATATTCTGTTTGAAATTCCTGATATAATAGACAACGGTTATTTTTATGACAATGAATTTGTATTCAATACAACTTCTGATTGCATGAGCGTAACTTATGATAAAGAAAAAATAAGAACCGTACTTACAGAACTCACAGCAAACGCATGTGAAGTAAATGACGGTCCTGTTACTTTAAAAAGTTATATTTCATCTGGTAATATAATTATTGATATAATCAATACCACTGATAAGATAATTAGTACCGGTAACATATTCACACCTTTTTATACAACAAAAGAACAACCGCATACCGGACTTGGACTTTCAATAGTACAGATGATCTGTCTAAAGCAGAATATCGGGCTTGATTATATTACAGCAGATAATACAACCACTGCCCGTCTTACTTTTAACACCATAAGCTGACAATTACCCAGCTTATGCAAACATAAATAAATCATCTAAAAGCCTTAACGTTTTAAGATTACCTTTTGCAGACATATCCCCTGTCATAAATGCCCTATGGAATGTCATTTTCCCAGATGCTACCTTTTCAAAGCTCTCTTTGGACAGGCGGCATATTACATCTGCATCCGGATTATTACCAAAGTCCACATTACATACTGCACCATCTACATCAATTATAATATTCTTATCCTTATCACTTATCATTATCATATATGAACATTTATTGTCTGTACTGCCATTAAAATTATCTTTAAATACATTGAGGAAATACTCATCTCCTCCATTTTCCTGATCGTTTAACAATTCTTTATATATACTGGCAAGTGATTCAATATCCTTCTTCTGTGTCTGTACAAATTCATCATCTGAAACATATTTTGAAAGCTGTTCACTCTCCTGTGGAGTAAATTTAACAACATCTTTCATAACACTCTTCTTGATATTCTGGTTACTTGATGGAAGAACACACAACCCATGCGATATATTTCTATATATTGATTCTGCATATTTTTCTATTACCTGGGTATATTCCTGATTAAATTCAAAGTCAGTTGTATCATCAACATATGCACTGATCCCTGCTGCAGATTTACCACCAATAATCTCCCAGGAGTTAGACAATGCTAACAGCACTTCTTTTTCTCCATATGCCTTTGACATAACAACAGGAAACATATATACACCTGACACCTTGCTTTTATCTGTATACAGCCAGCACGAGTCAAGAAACTCCTGCATATATCCACCCATTCCAAGCCACTCTACAGTAGTTGCAAGTATCACTCCATCAGCATCTGTTACTGTCTGCGATAACGTTGTTATCTTATTCTTAACCTCATACAGATTATATCTTTCAATCTTAACATTAAGTTCTTCTAATACTTCCTGTAACTTATTTACTACATATAAAGAAGGGTCATCCACAAGTCCCCTGCCACCATAATATATATTAACTTTCATACTAATCCCCATTCCACAGGTATTTTTAATTTTGGAGAAATCGCAAACCACATATCAGATACGGCTCTGCAATAAGGACTATTTGTGATGCCTGCGGCACAAATAGCCAGTTCTCATATGAACTTTGGAAAATAATCGCATCAGGCTTATTTTTCACACCAATCTCCATTACGCATACGTTTTATAAATATATATATCATAATAATTAATGTATTTCAACTGTATAACAATCTGTGGCAAGCTTTATGCTGTCTCCATTATGTATAAGTTTTTCCTCACCCGGAAACAGACGTACTTCATTCAGATACGTCCCATTTGTTGAATTCATATCCTGCACATAGATTCCATCACCTTTAGAGAGTATACACATATGCATCCTGCTTATAAGACGGTTTTCTATTACTTCCATGCAGTATTCTTTCATACTTCCTATTATACATGGAAATTCCTGTATTTTTATAAATTCATCATCCTTTTTTAACATCAGCATACTCTTATCATCAGGATTTGTACATGTTTTTATATAATCCGACAGCAATACGGTATTCCCCATATTTATATTTTCTTTTGACGGATTACTTATGTTTATATTATCTTCTTTTTTTATTATTTCATTATCGCTGCCTTTATCTTCTCCACTGTCATAATGTCTATTATATTCAGGCTTATTATATCCTGACTCATTATGAGCATTATTTAAAATATCAGAATTGCTATTAACAGTATAATCTTTTTTAATCGTATCTGTTATTATTTTTCCTGAAACTTTATGTCTCTTATATACATTTCCAAGATATCCTGATATTACTGCATTAAGTATTGCTATTGTAATAGTTGTATAAAGACCAAGCTGCATAAAATCAAGCCTTTTTATAAACAATGTTATAATCATATATGCCGATATTACCATAAAAACAATTCTTACAGCGTTAATAATCTTATAATAATTATCCTGTACTTCGTGTTCACTATCTACCTCTTCCTGTTTTACCGCATCTATTATAATATTATCCGCTCTTATACTGTCATATTTATCTATATAATTACCAGATATATTATTATCCGCAGCCGAATTATCATCTTGTGACATACATTCATCATTACGAATCTTATCTTCCCGTACTGATTTATTATCATTTTCCGAAATCACTCTGATATCATCCTCTGTAAGTCGTATAAGATTGTTAATATCATATTGTCCCTGAACTATTTTCTGATATATATTATACACCTGCATAAGCTCTGTCTTTTTGGAATTATGATTATATCTTTCAAGAATATATTCAAATAATATTTTCAATCCACTTGCAAAATCATAGGATTCATGTGGATAATATGTAAATTCTGCCATATGTGTTCCAACATCAATATAAATATATTCCGGCTCTAAAAGTATAGAGTCTATATCAAGCATATAATTTTTCATCTGTGAAAGTGCCGATGACAGACTTCTGATAATTGCTTTTATATCAGAATATTCAATCTTTGACACTTCATAAAGCTGTGTCATTTTCTGTTTTGACGTAATATTATAATAATATTTCACATTATTATTAATATTTTTAACTGTCATATCCAGCAATCCATCTATACTATTTTTTTCAAGCATTTTCTGCTGATAAGACACTTCTGATATGCTTATCTGACTATTTATTATCATATAATTATTATTATTTTCATGTTCATATATTACATCCTTCATTTAACCCTCTCTTCTCAATTTTTTTAAAGCATTTACCCTGCGTATATAATCCGGCGGACTGTTTTCTTTTATATTTGTCACCAATGAAATGTCCGCAGCCATACTCACAGCACCTGTAAGCCTTGAATTACTTTGTGCCTTCACTGTTAAATCACTACTGTTTTTTTGTATTGATATATTAATATCCTTTGTAATTATGCTCTTCTCTTTTATATAACCTGTACAATTACTCTCAAGCTGTGCCTTTAAGTCATCACTGTAAAGACCATTGATATTTTTTATTCTCTTATAACCATACTCTGCCTGTATCCCTGTCTGATTAACTGCGCACAATGCCAGCACAATATCATGCATATAAAATGTAAGCATAATGAGTGTCACAATTATCAACGTAAATATTGGTACTATAAATGAATTTTCAACTGTAAACGAAGCCCTTAAGCGAATAATACCACCCCCAGTTGTCCTATAAATAAAAATGGCACAAAAGCTATCTGCTGCTTTAAACTAATTCTGCCCATTATCAGTTTAATAATTACCATGCTAAACATTACAAGCAATGCCACAATAAATACTTTTATTGTATAAAACCATCCCATAAATATACATGAAATACCTGTAATAATCACATCTCCAGAGCCTAAACAGCCTGTGCATAAAGAATATAAAAGCAGCAAAGCCGTTATTATAACAGAGCCTGCAATATTTTTTATATTAAATACTTCACCATTACATAGCAGCACCGGTTTTCCATTATCAATCCCAACTATATTTAAAATAAACAGCAGTCCCGTCATCATCATAATGCTTTTTAAGGTTACTGATTTATTTTTTATATCCTGTACTGCCATAATAAACAGAAAAATTATATACGCCACATTCCTTACAATATACATACCGCTCCCATTCCGCAGGCATTTTCTAATGCCGGAGTAACCGCAGACCAAATATCAGATTTAACTCTGCGATAAGGGCTATTTGTAATGCCTGCGGCACAAATAGCCAGTTCACATGTGAACTTTGGAAAACAATCGCATCAGTATTATTTTCACACTAATCCCCATTTTTATATCTATGTACATTTGCTGCACCCTCTCATGTCATCTACACATGACAGCCTTATTTTGATTGCATTTCTTTTTAGCTCACTGCAATTATCAGTTGTATGATAACGCGTTCCATAATCCGTTATATATACATGTGTATCCACATGCCCCTTACATCTTTCACATTGATAATATATTGCTCCTGCACTGTTACGGTATATATTTATATCATTATAATTAACCGTCCTGACAGACGGTTTTAGATATGTACACCCACTATCCTTATGATATACCTCTCCCTGTGCTGTTATATATACACATTCATCGTTTTCATTAATATTTTCCTGCTGATAAGGCTGCCCCAGCCATGCTCTTTCTGTATAACTCTGCTCAAAATCCAGTCTTTTTGTTCCAAAAATATCAAAAGGATTCTTAATGGCATATTTTATTGAAAGCTTTATATTATTATTGTTATCAATTATCTGTGTGCAGCTTATTATCAGCCCGGCATTGCCGCCTGCAACATTGTGCGTAGAAGCATAATCCTTTCCAAGCTCTGTATAAAGTTTTGCCTGCGACATCTGATACAGCAACACTTTAAGCTGTAATCCGTCCTTATTTCCTGTCATATATATACCTTGCCATGTACCGGGCATCATTATACAACGCCTGTGAAATACGCTCACTGACGCCTAAAGCATATATAATATACGATATTGACATAACTGCATATATAAACAGTGGAATTACAAGTGAAGCCTCAAGTGTTGCTGATGCTCTTATATTCATACCTCCGCCAGAAGATGGCATTAACAACCCTTTATGCATGATATTGCAGATGACCTTTATTATCCGCCTGTCCATATTTATATTATTTATTTTATTTTGTCTCATCTGCTCCTCTTTTCTTTCGGGTTTCTTATCTGACCGGAAACATTTTTATTTTATGAATATCCATATTCAAAATTTCTTATATATGTCTGATTTATACTATTAATTACAAATTCAATATTACATTCTGCACTGCATATATAGTCCTTCATTCTAAAACCCTGACAGCCAAGCTCTTCCATCCTTATCTCCATTGCAGACATAGTTCGTATAAGCTTAGATGACTGTGATTCAGTCAGAAGAAGTATCCTTAGGTAATCTTTATAACCGAGACCTTTCTGACTGGAAGCACTATCTGATATATCATTATTAAGCCAGTTCATCTCAAGAAGATTTCCAAGTGATATTTCCCATGTGTCATCTGTCTTTACCAATTCTAACTTCTGTCCCCTGCAAAGTTTCCTTACATCCAAAAGCGCTTCTGCATATGCCCACACTGCCATAATAGTATATTGCGCCGCTTTTACAATTGCTGCATTTCCTGAAAAACCAACCAGTGACAATGCCATTGCAAATGCTTCATTTTTCTTTTCGGGATTTGTTATAAGATATGTCATATCAGCCCCCTGCCTTATCAACGAAAGTTTTGTTATGACACTATTAAGATTAGCCCTATCAGATTTTTTACCTGTGATAATAAATTCAGTCATATAATCAAGTTTTTTACCTGTATCAGTATTAACTTTTCCGTCATCTGATACATAGTCTGTAAAAGAATTAAATTTATTCATCACATATTCGTTATATAATGCCTGATTCCTGACATTTTCAATCAGACTGTCTGCCCATCTTTGCTGCCGGCTTCCTTTACTGCCAGCCTTAGATACATATTCATGTGCAAGCTGTGATTGTGATGATATATTCTGTATATCCTTATCTGATATATCCATTCCATCAAGCACTATCTGTGCTATGGTCTTACTAAGCATATCATACAACTCTGTAAATGCTGTAATTCCTCTTCCATTATCCGTAAATTCAACAGATGAATAATCAAACCTAAGCTTATCTATTCTGTAATCACTAAATACCTGCGCACACTCCGATATATTATTGTATATACTGTTATAATTATCTTCACTAATAGTTTCCTCTGTATCACTTATTATATCAATAAGATTTTTAAGTATGCTTACATTCTGTGTTATCTGTTCCTTAAATACATCGGTATTACACAATTTCCCAATAGAATCTTCCGGTTCTTTCATTGTCTTAATATCATTTGCAAAATCTGCAAACAGCTCTTCTCCTATTATGTTTCTTTTTGAATTTAACAGCTCTTCACATTCATTAATACCACTATAATTATTACCTGACTGTGTTTCATAATCAGTTATGCAGTCAAGAGCAGAATAACTGACTTCAAGTACACTGTCTGCCCTGTGTCTTAAAATATTATACATTCTTAAATATTCCGGCTGACACTGTGCTATTGCCTCTGTTTCACCCTCACTATCCACAATTTCTTCAAATTCATTGATAATATCCACAATATCAGATATTAATCCACCAATATCTGTATACATATCACCATTTTTAACAGCATTATATACCCTGTCATCATCTATGGCTGCACTTATTTTTGAAAATTCTTCCGTGATTATCTGTTTTACATATGTCTCACCCGTCATAATGGGAGCGGAATGTCTTGAAACAAATCCTGTTTCATTAGTTTTTATGCCCTCCGTAAGACTTGCAAGCCTAAGCAGATATTTATCCTGTTCAAACACCTTTGACTGACACTCTGCCACCTTATCTGTAATCTCATTAACCGCTTCTGACTTTTCCATGTTATTTTTAGCTTCGCCGGCATTTTCAAGAAGCTGTGAATATATAGCATAATCCATATAATCAATAACTTCTTTGAAAAGATTACTTCCGTTATCATCCGTCATTACAGACATATTCGTAAAATATACATTTGTAAGACTTGCATTACCTGCTATGCCTTTAGAATTCCTGACAACATAACTTCTAAGATCATCATCAAGCATGTCCGATTTTTTCAATAATAATATATCAAATTCATCCAGCACCTCCCTGTTATATCCGGCAAATACCGATTCACATGACAAGCTGCTTATTCTGTCAAGCTCCGACTTTACTGCTGCTGCCGACACTGACCTTATACATGTAACAACGAGTGATATTACAAGAAGTATTGACATTGCCGCAAATATAGTTATCTGTGCATTATAACTTTTATCTTTTAACTTCTTTAAATTATCATACATAAATTATATCTTATAAGCATTAGTCTTCATTGTTCCTGTAATTTTCCTTACAACTGCTGATATCTCTGTCTTAAATATTGCGACAAGACTTATTAATACCACCATAAATTTAGCCCCTGTCTTTTTCATGCCTCAAAAGCCTTATAAACACTGGATTTAACCATATAGACCAAAACGTATCATTCGTCTATTTTCTTTGTTTTTTGCACTTTTTGTATGTTGTGTGCATTTTGTAGCCAGTATTTTTATTTATTCATATCTATACAAAACAAGACAGAATGTACTTGCTTTTTTACTGTACATTCTGCCTTGAATCATTCAAATTCAAATATTTAATTTTTCCTTTTATACTTTAGATATTTTTCTTACCCTTGCCAATTCTTCTCGCAACTCTGCATTTTCTTTTTCCAATTTTTTTATTTTTAGTTTCAATTCCTGTATAGTCGTTTTTGCATTAACTAAAGTTCTTTCCATAGCCATATCAATAATAATCTGTTTCGGATTATACGTTACGCTCTGTTGATGCATAGCTTCATTTACCACCCTGCGCATTTCTTCATTTCGATAAAAAAATCCTTTAGAAAAGCCTGTTTTTTGAATCAATGCAGCAACTGTTATTTTTTCTTTTGATTCCAACATTTCTTGAATTTCCCGTTTTGCGGTTTCTACCTTCTGTTTGCTACGTTCCAAACTACATTCGACCATTTTATCGTATTTCATAGATTATCGTCCTCTCAAAAAACTTGTACCACACCATTCTCACAATTTTTTTAGAACAGAAATTTCTTTCCTACTGACCCGTTTATTCAATTTCTCTAGTTCTTGCTGCAACAGTTCATTTTTTCTTTTCAATTCCTGATTTTGTTCTGCTAATTTCTCGTTCTCTGCTTTGGCTTTTAACAATTCAATTTTCAACTCAATTACTGAATTTTCAAGTTTTCTGTCCATTGCAACCGGATGTCTATTCTTAAAAATTGCTTCCTGTCTATGTATTGCGTCATCCATTTCTCTTCTGATAAGCTCATTTTTATAAAAAAATCCTCTAGAAAGCCCAGTTCTTTTTACCAGCTCTGCTACGGTAATTCTTTCCATATTTTTAAGCATATCAGATATTGTATTTTTTGCAATATTCATCTTCCTCTGACTCTCAGCCTGCGTAATCGCTACCATCTTATCATATTTCATAATCATCCCATCCTTCTATGATATCTAATAGGATCATGTCCATTTTTTCTCTTGCAGCTCTCGTTTCATCTGCCATCAGTTTATTGCCAATTTTTCGATAATGATGTACCGAATATATGGAGGTATGCCCCAGTAGCTTAGCTATCATCCAGTCATCCACATGCATTTCTGTCAATTTCTTTCCATAACAATGTCGAAAAATATGGGTTCCAAACTTCAGAAACTCTCCATTATCATCCCGGATATCTTCCTGGCGGATCATTGTCATAATCTGATTTTGAATCATGCTATATTGATAAGGCCTAGTTGGATCATCTTTTTTTGCAAAAATGTAAGTTGTTTCTCCATACCGTTCCTTTGTATAATCAATTGCTTTCATAATCAGTTGTGCCACTTCTTCACTGATGGCTTTTTCATAGGTGACTGACTTCACCTGATCAATCCTTATAAAATATCGATTATTCCGCATGCTTAGGCAGTCTGTCTTTAAGGTCAGCGTATCTGAAATCCTCGTTCCCAGTAATTGATGGATAATCAGTGCCCTACATATCTGCTCATCCATTTTGAAAATGTGTTCGTTTAATCTTTTGATTTCCGCATCTGAGTAAAATTTGAATACATGCCTTGGTGTACTTGGGAAATCATTACTCAGAAATAATTCGCTCATGTACTGTCGTTCATATAAATTCCCAACATCTTCTATTACCCTTCGTAGTGCATATAGGTCAGATCTATAATTTTTCCGGTCATGTGCTTCCGTCTGAAGATATATCAGATACTCTTCTATATGCATCCGTTCCAGATCCTGCAGCGATTGAATGTCCAAATATTTTCTTTTAAGAAATTTTGAGAACCGCTTTACTGCAGCTATTTCACTATGAATCGTTCCTAAAGGGGAATATTTTAAATGCATAAAAATTACTTTTTTTACTTCTTCCCGAATATCTGGCTGTACAATTTTAGTAAAGTTAATCGTTTCCGTATTCTTGATTGGATTTCTATAAATAGGAAAATCGAAGTTTTTAAGAGTCCAGATATCTTTTTCCTGCTCATCCCTGTCATCCTCTTCTTCCAGAAACTTCAAGATTTTTTTCATATGCCTTACAATGCTAGGACTTTCAATTCCTATTTTGTCATATGCAGGCCGATATTTTTTGCTTGATAAAGCATATCCTCGTTCCAGCATCCATCCTTTTAACATACGGATGATTTTTTCTTCTTCTCTGGCATCAAGGCTTTGTATTTTCCGATCAATCAGAAATTCTCGAATATTATTATAATAGGTCACTTCACTTGCCATGCTGGACGGTGCGAGCATTTTTCCTCTTTCCCATATAAATTCTTCCAACTTTTCGGCAAGTTCTTCTGATGGCAATCCTTCCAGATTAAAATACCGTTCCGGGCTGATACGCATTCTCTGAATCTGCTCTTCGGATGCTACCTTGTAGCAGTCCAGCTCATATATGTAAATTCTTTTTTTCATATTCTTTCACCACGCTTCTTAGCTTTAATGGTAGAAGCCAAGTCATTTTCCTGTTTCTTAAAGTAAGTATCACTTGCTTTTTCAATTCTCTTTGGCATGAAGTCTACATACTGTTTTGTCATCTCTTCGGAAAAATGTCCTAAATAATCTCGGATTGTCTGTATAGAAACATCCTCATCATAAAATTGGGTGGCCAGCGTATGCCTATAGTCATGGGTTTTGAAGATATAACTGCCATCTGCAATTCCATTCTTATCACAGTATTGCTGAAACTCTTGTCGGAATGTTGTTCCCCGGTACGCTCCACCATCCTTCCCTTTAAAGATATAATCTTTCGGACGAATGTGTTCACGCTCAATATACTTACGCATGATTCTATACATCACAAGCGGTATTGGTATCATTTTATCTGCCTTCATCTTGATCTGATAGACTTTCAACCATGCATCTTCTCCATCCCAGTAATATGCATCCCCTTTTAACGTACACACTTCGCTGATTCTCAATCCAGTACACCACAAGTGTAAAAATATCAATCTTGGAACTATCGGAAATGCATACAGCTTATGCAGGATTTCCATATAAACTTTTTCTTCCACCGTTCTGTCATGATGCTCTGGATATGTCTTTTTCAGGTAATACTCCGGTTTAAAGGGTATCTCCTTCATATATCCTCGGACATTTAAAAACTGATAAAATTTTATATAATGCACAATTCTTTTATTGAATGTATCATCTTTGGTATCCTTTTCTTCCAGTTTCCTAAAATAGTCATCCAATTGATTTTCATCTACCTGACAAATGGATTCTTCTTCCTTAAAATATTCCAGAAGTCTTTTTACCTCATATAGTTGTCCTCGGATATTTGCTATCGTCAGTCCACCAATTCCAACATGATATTTGGCATATTCCTGTAACAATTCTCGATTCTTTTTGTTAGTCACTTCTATAAAACTCAATCGCTGTACTGGATTGCTTGGGTTAAGCCGATCTTCTGACAGGTGAAAGCGTTCCATATACCACACATTGGCATGCCAATGAATTTCTGGTGCTGTTAAAAATAAGATTTTCCGACTATTGTCAATAATCTGCATAGAGTTTTTCACATTGACCACTTTCTGTTCCACGATTTTCTCAAATCGTTGGATCTGTTCTAATTCCAATCCTTCCAGATCATCAATCTCTTCCTCCACACAAAAATCATATAACCAGTGTAATGGCAATAAATAGCGAACTCTTCTCTCTTTGGGATCGTCTCGATACAAATTATCTAGAATATAATTCAATAGTAGAAAAACCTGCTTTTTTAATTTTTCAGATGCTCTTCTAAAAAAATCCCACACCAGTTCCTGTTTATCTCGGACATATTCAAAATCCTTAACCAACTCCAAATCTGGTAAGTATGGCAGGAATACAACCTGTGCTTGATATTTCCTCCGGTGTTCGATTCTTCCCGGCAGACTTTCTATTTCTTTTTGGATACTATACTGCTTGATATGATCGAAAACCTTTAAATATCTCATCACACTCGCTTCATCCCACATTTTTTTCAGTTCTGCTTCATAACGGCTTCGTACCGTATAATCAATCTCTTTGATATGATGTATTCCCTGCCGGATTAGAAACCGTTTGATGTTTCCCTTCAATGCCTCATCTGACACTTGGCTTTCTCGGATTTCTAAGAGTAGCTCTCCATATTCTGTTTCTATCCAATACTTCTGTATCTTCCGTAATGCGGATGACTGCTCTTTCACCTGCTTTTTCGTATAATTCCCACTATCCAACAAAGTTTGTTTGTATTCCCGCAAATCTTGTTCTTCTGCTAAAATCACATCATAGATTTCTCTTTGGATAAGGAATTTCTCTGCTTCTTCCCATAATTCTCTCTGCAATATTCCGCCTGACATAAACTGCCTGTGAAGATGCTGTATCTCTTCCTTGCGTTCTGCTTGCAGCAATCGAATTGCAGACACTTGATCGCCTCCTCTTTTTTATAACAAATTCTGAACACCATACATTGCTTGATGCCTGTTATAAAAAGCATCACTGACTTCTATTAGTTCATCCTCTGTTATATTCAGATATTTCATAGTCGTTTCGATATTCCGATGCCCGAGTGCTTGACTAATCATTTCTAATTTCCATCCATCTTTTCGTCTTGCATTTGCAAAATAATGCCGGAGCATATGTGGAGATGCTTTAATTCCCGTCTTTCTCTCCAATCTGCGTAACATGGCATATACTCCACTTCCCTTAAAAGGCTTTCCAACGTAATCACCTGAGACATTAATAAATAAATATTCCTGTCCTATAATCAGTTCCTTATAGTCTTCAATATAAAACATTAAAATATCAAATGTTGCGTCGCTGATTTTGGCTCTTCGAAGTTCTGCGTTTTTAGCTCTTGCCCCATTCTCATTATCATCTCGAAAGTTGACATATATTATATGTTTCTCATAGTCTATATCCTCTGCGTATCGTACACCTAAGAGTTCCCCTATTCTAAAGCCTGTTTCTGCTAATAATAAAAGCAGAACCTGATCGCGGCTGTTTGCACATTCTTGCAACAACACTACAATCTTGTCCTGCTCAATGGTTTTTCCTTGATGTCCTTTTTCTTTTAAATATCCTCGAAAACTCTTCCTATTCAATACTTTTCTGATACCGATGGAATTTCGCACAATCATTTGCGTATCTGATAATACCTTCAAGCTTTCCGAATGCTTGTTTTCCTGCTCCATAAAGGTATAAAATCTGAATACTTCTTTTAAATATGCATTGCATGTCTCATTATTAGGAAGTTTTAAATAATCTTCCCTGCTATGCATACCAGCTTTTAACCAAATCAGGAAATCTGTAAAATGTTCATGCTGTTCAATATATTTCATTTGATAAATATCATCTAAACAAAGTTGCTTTTCATCCAGAAAATTCAAATAATAAGATAATGCAAAGGCACTTCTTTGTATGGTATTCGGTGATATCTTTGACCTTTTCTTATGCATTAGATATTTAGAAGGCAAATATACAATATCTCCGCTTTCATTTTCTCGAATAAAATAAAATTTCTCTTGTTTATCCATCTGCATTTCTACGATATATTTTGCCATATTAACACCTTCCTTCTAAATTTCTAACGCTATACACAGTATACCCACTTCATGTCCAAATAGCTATTCATCAATACCAACAATTCCACTGAAAATGCCACTGAAATACCACCAAACATTTCGCTGTAAACTCGCTGTGATTGTAGCAGAACCACGAGTATTTACAGGTAATATTCCACACCCTTCCGATTTCTGATAAAACGCTGGACATCCTTGATGTCTTTTGCCATCTTGCAACTCGGAAGCGCACACATCACTTCCTCATGATATCTTCCGTCCTCTCCTGCACGCTCATCTAAGATGGACACGACACAGGTGTCTGTCTCTGTGCGGAGCGCACGTCCGAACCCCTGCCTTAGTTTTTTCTGCATATCCGGAACGATCACTGCCTGAATGTAGTCTTTCAGACAATCAAATTCTTTCTTCTGTGCCTCACTGATGGGATCTGGAACAGCGAATGGCAGTTTTACGATAATCAGCGAAGATACCATATCTCCGGGAAAATCTACTCCTTCCCAGCAAGATCCGGCTGCAAAAAGGACAGCATTGTCTGTCTGTTTAAATCTCGTGATTTCTTCCGGGGAATGTCTCCACACTCCAATCATCGGGAATGGTATCTCATCCCGCAACATCTGATATACATTTCCCATCAAGTGATAGGATGTGAACAGCACCAGTGTATGTCCGTAAGTCGAACAGATCAACGAATGGATATGGTCCGCTATCATCTCTGCTTCTTCCTGACTTCCCCTTCTGCACTTTTTCAGATCCTTTGGCAGATATAACAGACAATTCTTTTGATATTCAAATGGAGAGTCTGCCACATATTCACGTACCCTCTGCACTTTCTGTAATCCCGTCATCTTTCGGATATGGGAAAATCCCTGTCCGGTTTTTAACGTTCCGCTTGTCAGGATTGCTCCTATTCCCCTGCTCCACAACATCTGGTCAAGATACTGTGGAATCCGTCTGCTAGAGGCACACAATATGATCCGATGTTCCTGATCCTGTTTCAGATGCAGCACATACTTCTTATCCTGATGGAAAAAGCATTCCAGAACACTTCTGGTCTCTTCCAGCTTGTTTCTGATCCACTTTGGGATCTTCTTTTCTAATTTTTCTATGATCTTATTCATGGTCTGTATCCCCTCATATAAATACATGGCACACTCTTCTGTCATGTAAAATTCTTCTTTTAGCCCATATCTGGTTCTGTGGTTTTCTCCGATCACATCCAGCACCATCCGGATCGTCCCGGACAGTTTTCTTATCTCCGGTCCCTGATATTCTTTCCCAAGATAAAAACAGATCTCCCGGATATCGTCATAACACAGGCTCTTCCCGAACATCTGCTTTGCCGCATCCGGCAGTTTATGCGCTTCGTCTACGATCAATGCCCGGTAGTCTTTTAGTAACGGGCGGTAATCCTGCAGTCTGT
>URAI01000026.1 GCA_900545725.1 uncultured Eubacterium sp. | reverse complement strand
AAGATTATGAAAAGAGGAGATAAGCTTGATAAGGCACTTGCAAAGGGCGTTACTTCTGAAAACGAAAATGAGCTTGCAGATATGGGCTTAAGATATGACCTTACACTTCCGCTTAGCAGATATTTTGCGAATAACAAGGATAAGCTCACACTTCCTATGAAATGTATCCAGATGGACAGAGTATACAGGGCAGAAAGACCACAGAAGGGAAGATTAAGAGAATTTATCCAGTGTGATATAGATATAATCGGTTCTGAATCAGCAGATTCTGAGGTTGAACTTATTCTTACAACAACTAAGGCTTTAAAGGCAATAGGACTTAAGAATTTTAAGGTTAAGTTAAATGACAGAAGGCTTTTAAGAGCAGTGCTTATGCAGATGGGATTTGCAGAGGATGAACTTGACAGTGTATGCATAACATTTGACAAGATGGATAAGATTGGAATGGATGGTGTTAAGGCAGAACTTACAGAAAAAGAATTTGATAGTGCTGCCATTGAAAAGTTTGTAGAATTTTTATCAAAAAATGATTTTTCACTTGAATCATTAAAGAATATGCTTGAGGATAAGACACCGGTAGAGAGTCTTGAATATATTATGAACTCAGTCAGGGAGCTTTCAGATAATTCATTTGACGTGGTATTTGACCTTTCGCTTGTAAGAGGACAGGGATATTATACAGGTACAGTATTTGAAGTTGAAAGTATTGACTTTAAGGGGGCTGTTGCCGGAGGCGGACGTTATGATAACCTTATTGGCAAGTTCTTAAACCAGTCAATTCCGGCAGTTGGTTTTTCAATAGGTTTTGAAAGAATATTCTCAATTCTTATGGAAAATGGTGTTGATATACAACATAGGACTAAAAAGATTGCTGTTATGTATGATGAAGGAAGTCTTGTAGAGGCTGTTAAGGCTGCTGACAAATTAAGAAGTGAAGGTAATATTGCATCTATATATGTCAGACCTAAGAAGATGGGTAAGTTCTTAAATAAGCTTGAAGAGAGAAATTATGACGGTTTTATTGTAGCAGGACAGGGCGATGAAGTAAGTTTATTTGAAAAATAAATCAGATTATTTGTAATTTATTATTATGATACCAGGGTTAAAAGGCCTAAAACCACATGAGCCTCTAATGGGTGAGGGGATAACCTTTTGTCCACAACATCTTATATATAAAAGTATCTGACAATTATATATTAAGCTATAAATGAGTAAATTTGAAATATTGCACAAATTTGTCCGTATCACAAAGACATTTATAATATTAAATACGGATAACAGAAAGGGATAGTCATGGAATACTGGGATATTTATGATGCTGATAAAAATGTGACAGGTCGTACCATGAAACGTAACGACTGGATATTAAAGGATGGAGAGTACCATCTTACAGTTCTTGGTGTAATAAGAAGAACTGATGGAAGATTCCTTATTACAAAGCGTGTAATGACAAAGGCATGGGCTCCCGGCTGGTGGGAAGTATCAGGCGGTGCTGCGCAGGCAGGTGAATCATCAAAGGAAGCTGTAATAAGGGAAGTAAAAGAAGAAACAGGTCTTGATGTATCTTGTGCAGGCGGTGGATATATATTTACATACAAAAGAGAAAATCCCGGAGAGGGAGATAACTACTTTGTAGATGTATACAGATTTGACATGGATTTTGAGGAAGCAGATCTTAAGCTTCAGACAGAAGAGACAGATGGCTACAGACTGGCAACTAAGGAAGAGATAGAAAAGATTGCTGCTGATGGAATATTTTTACATTATGACAGCATAAAAAGGGTTTTTGAATAAATTTATTGACACCCAGTCATAATCAATATATTTTTGAAATTACATTCAAAATATATTGATTATGGCTGGGGTTATTTAATATATTGCATGGCTGCATGAAAAGACAGATTTTATCGTACAGTACATTTATCAAGAGCTTCACCAATTGCCTTAAGAATCATGGTGGAGGTATATTTGTTATCTGCTTTATATGAAATATTCTGAATTGTACCATTTTTTATAACTTCATCCGCAATATCATTAAATACATTTTCAATCAAAGGATACATTGTAGTAACTGAATCTGACAGATTGACCATCTCAATGCTGTTAATGTTATTTTTATCAACTGTAACCTGCACATCTACAGCATTACCATTAAGAGATAAAGATGAGGTATAGACACCGGGGTTATATGTAATTACATCATTTGCAGCCTGTATTTTATCATTGGAAGAAATGTTGTCAGAAGAGTTGTTTGTAATACTATTATTTTTGGCTGTATCTGATGTTTTACTGCCATTTATATTATCTGAACTGGTTTTGACATTAGAATTATATATATTTCCTGAGGCTGTGCCGGTGCTGTTATTGATATTAAGCAGAAGAACAATAATAAGAATAATAACAGCAAGTGCAGCAATGCCGCAGATTATCAGGCGTTTCATTGGAATTACGACAATTTTAGTAGAAGAATTCATGTGCACACTTCCTTATATTAAAATATTTATATCTGAGCTGTTATAATTTTATGATGAAATTTTCATATATATGATATAAAAATGCCAGCATAGCTGATAAGCGGCTTTTAAATTTTAAAGTTTAGACCTAAGTATAGCTTTAACCGGATAATATATTACAAAAAGACCGGAAAAACTCAATATATACAATATAAAGAAAAGTTGCCGGATAATATACATGAATGGTAAAATAATAAAAATTGCATAAATATAATATAGCGGAATGGAGAGTAGTATGTCACTTCAATTGGTTATTGGTAGTTCGGGGTATGGAAAGTCAACGTATATATATGATGATGTAATTAAAAAGTCAATAAAATATCCTGACCGTAATTATATCGTTGTTGTACCTGAACAATATACGATGGAGACACAGAAAAAATTAGTTATGTCACATCCTGATAAAGGAATATTAAATATTGATGTTGTCAGTTTTGAAAGACTTGCCTATAAGGTATTTGAGGAAGTTGGAGAAGAAAACGGTGCAATTATAGATGATACAGGCAAGAATCTTATAATACGACATGTACTTGAAGAATGTAAGGGCAGCTTATCATTTTTTGGAAACAGCATTAATAAGATGGGATTTGTATCAGAGCTTAAGTCAGTTGTATCAGAGCTTTTACAGTATGATATCAAACCGGACGGACTTAAACTTATAAGAGAGTCTGAAAGTATCAGGGGAAACAGGCAGCTCTATGCAAAGTTACAGGATATAAGTCTTGTATATGACAGATTTAAAGAATATTTAAGTAATAATTACATTACATCAGAAGAGATACTTGACGTATTGTGTACAGTTATAGATAAATCACAGCTGATAAAAGACAGCGAGATAATATTTGACGGTTTTACAGGTTTTACACCTATACAGTATAAGCTTATGAGACTGTTCCTTATTAAGTGCAGCCGTGTATGTGTATCTGTCACTGCCGATACAAGAGAAAATATCAATGTTTATGACGGTATGCAGAATCTGTTTTTTATGAGTAAGGATATGGTTTTACGGCTTCACAGGATATGTGATGAAGAGCATATAGAAGTGGAGAGGGATATTATTCTTGATAATGTGTCTGTTTCAAGATTTTCACAGTCACAGGAATTAGGTTTTCTTGAAAAGAATCTGTTCCGTTATAATTATAAAAGATATGAAGATGATGTGAAAAATATTAAGCTGTTTGCGGCTTCTACACCAAAAGAAGAACTTCAATATGCAATATCACAGATAATTGTGCTTACCAGAAAGCAGGGTTACAGATATAAGGATATTGCAATTGTAAGTGGAGATATGGCTGCATTTGGAACGATGGCTGGAAATATGCTTGCACAAAATGATATACCATTTTTCGTAGACCAGAAAAAGTCTGTTACAGATAATCCATTTGTCGAGCTGATACGAAGTGCTATTGAGATAGTTGAAAAGGGATTTTCGTATGACAGTATAATAAGGTATCTGCGGACGGGAATGACTGATATTGACAGAAATGGTATTGACATGCTTGATAATTACTGTCTTGCAATGGGAATAAGAGGCAGAAAGGCATGGTTTAATGAATGGAAGAAAAAGAGCAGAAGAAAGAATGATATATATAATTATGAACAGCTTGAAAATTACAGAATTATAATTACAGAGCCGCTTATTAAGCTTGATATTGCATTAAGGGAAAAGACTGCAACCGTTAAAGATTATGTAAGGGCGTTATATGAATTTATAGTTGAACTTGACTGTCAGGAAAAAATATATAATTTATCAAAGGAACCTGATGCAGGAAATGAATATGGCCAGCTATACAAAAAGGTAATGATATTATTTGATAAAATGGTTGGGCTTTTAGGGGATGAACATGTATCAGTCAAAGAATTTGCAGATATAATAGATGCGGGGTTTGATGAAATTAAAGTGGGACTTATTCCGCCAAGTGCTGATTGTATAGTCGTCGGTGATATTGAAAGAACAAGACTTGATAATATAAAGGTATTATTCTTTGTGGGAATGAATGATGGAATTGTACCTAAAAGAAATGATAATAAAGGAATTTTATCAGAGACAGACAGGGATATTCTGGAAAATAATAATGTTACATTGTCACCATCCGCAAGAGAAAAAGCATTTGTACAGAAGTTCTATCTGTATCTTATTATGACAAAGGCAAATGAACGGCTTATTATAACATTTGCCCAAAAGGATAATCAGGGTAAATCGCTGCTTCCGTCATATATATTAAGAAATCTGAAGTTAATGTATCCGAAGCTTAAAACAGACGAATGGGATGAAGATACTGAGGAGAAAAAATATATCAGGATACCAAAGGCTCAGATAGAATGGTCAGAAGAAAATTATATAAAGACGTTGGGTGAAAATATTGTAAATGAGATGTATGGTGATAATATTTCAGGAAGTGTATCAGCATTTGAACGTTTTGCAGCATGTCAGTTTGCATATTACCTGCAATATGGATTAAGACTGGAGGAGAGAGAAGAATACAGCTTTAAGGTAAGTGATTTTGGAACGGTGCTTCATGCTGTAATAGAAGATGTATCAAAGGAGCTTAAAAAGAATAAGAAGTCATTTTCACTTATAAGTGATGATGAGAGATATCATATGGTGGAGGAGAGCATGGGGCGTATTACGCAGGAATATGGTAATACGATATTAAAAGATTCCAGCAGAAATGAATATCTTATAGACAGGATGACAAAGCTTGCTGACAGGACTATATGGGCAATTGGAAAACAGCTTGAATGTGGCATTTTTAAGCCAGATGCATATGAGATGAAGTTTTTGCTTGACGGGGAAGTTGTGGAAAGCAAAAAAACGCTGTCAATGAAAGGAAAGATAGACAGAATTGATATATGTGAGGACGATAATAATATATATGTAAGAATAGTAGATTACAAATCCGGTAAATCAGATTTTGACCTTTTAAGAACGTATTACGGATTAAAATTACAGCTTATTATGTATATGAAAGCAGCTAAACATATAGAGCAGTTAAGAAACAATGGCAAAAATATTATTCCTGCCGGAGTGTTATATTTTAATATGGATAATCCTATTATAGATATGACGGCAGATGGTGGTGATTTTTCTGCACTTGATGAAGATGAACAAAAAGAACAGATTGATATAAAGGTACAGGAAGCACTAAGAATGAAAGGCATAGTTAATGATAATGTCGATATTATTAGAAAAATGGACGACACAACCGGTAAATCACTTAATATTCCTATAGCTTTTAAGAAAGATGGACAGACACTTGATTTATCCAAAAGCAGTATTATGAATACAACACAATTTGATATGCTTGAAAGTTTTGTATCTGAAAAAACAATAGATATGACAAGACAGATATTTGATGGACAGATTAATATTAATCCATATAAACAGGGAACGAAGAATGCATGTGAATATTGTGAATTTAGTGCGGTATGCGGCTTTAGTACAGACCTTGATAACAGTTCTTATAATTTCCTTAGAAAATTCAAGGATGAAGAATTGTGGAATAAGATAAAAGCGGAGGTGGAAAAAGATGGCAGACAACTGGACATCAGAACAGAAGAGAGCGATTGAACGTGATGGAACGAATATTCTGGTAGCAGCTGCCGCAGGTTCAGGAAAGACAGCAGTTTTGGTACAAAGAATCATAAGGAAGATTACAGATAAGGATAATCCGATAGACGTTGACAGAATGGTTGTTGTTACATTTACAAAGGCGGCAGCAGCCGAGATGAAACAGAGAATAAGACAGGCACTGGAGGATTGTCTTGAAAGTGAACCTGATAATACAGATATACAAAGGCAGCTTACACTTATAAATAATGCACAGATTACAACAATTGACAGCTTCTGTCTTAATATAATCAGAAATTATTTTACAGACATTGACCTGGATCCGGGATTTAGAACGGCAGATGATGGTGAGATTGACCTTTTATGCCACGATGTTATGGAAGAGCTGTTAGAGGATTATTATTCTGAAGCGGATGAGAATTTTCTTGACTTTGTTGAAGGATATGGAACCGGACGTGATGATGGGAAAATAGAGGATATAATTCTTAAATTGTATAAGTTTTCAAGAAGTTATCCATGGCAGGATGAGTGGTTTGATTCAGTTCTTGATATATACAATATCAATTCAGATAAAGATTTTGAGGATAATACGGTAATACAGTATCTTAAGGAATATGTTTTAAAAAGATTATCTGATTATGATAAAAAATATACCATTTATGAAAATATATGCAGTGGACCTCGTGGACCTATGGCTTATGCGCCTGCTATAATTTCAGACCACAGTGCGATAAGGATGATGTTAAAGGCGGATACATTTTCAGAGTTATCAAGGCTTGTACGTCTGTCATCATTTGACACTCTTGGAAGAAAAAAAGATGCGGATGTATCAGAAGAGCTTAAGGTATTTGTTAAGGCAGGGCGTGATGAATATAAGAAATTCATTAATGATACATTAAAAAAGAAGATATTTGTAAAAGATACAGAAAACCTTATAAGTGATATAGAGGATAATTATGAGGCTGTATCAGTAATGGTGAAGCTTGCAAAAGATTTTTCTGAAAGAATAAGCGCCGAGAAGAAAAAAAGAAATATTATTGATTTTAATGATATGGAGCATATGGCTCTTGACGTTTTGGTTAAGAGAGAAAATGGAGTCAGTGTATATACAGAAGCATCAGATATTTTAAGTGAGTACTATTCTGAGATATTAATTGATGAGTATCAGGACAGTAATATGCTTCAGGAAGCAATACTTACGGCAGTATCAAGAGGAAAATATGATGCAGTACATAATAATATGTATATGGTTGGAGATGTAAAGCAGAGTATATATAGATTCAGAATGGCAAGACCGCAGCTTTTTATGGGAAAGTATAATTCTTATACTGATTTTAAAGAAATAATAAATGGTGTAGCTGATACAAAAAGTATAGAAAATGATATTAAAGATACTAAAGCGGAATATTGCGAGAGAATAGAATTACAGGCTAATTTCAGAAGCCGTAAAAATGTTCTGGACTGCACCAATGATGTATTCAAACGTGTAATGAATAAGGATTATACAGGTGTAAGCTATGATGATAATTCCATGCTTAACGCAGGTCTTGATTATTCAGAAAATGATAAGAATATTAATAAGGACAGCTTTATAACTTTTGGTGAAGATAATTCTACAGAGATAATCATAGCAGGAACTGATAATGAAAAGGAACAGGCTTTAGAAAATGGAAAAGCTGTATCCGAATATGATAATGAATATAGTGATATAAAAGGACAGGAGCTTACAGCAAGAGAGCTTGAAGCACAGGCTGTGGCTGAGCGTATCAACGAGCTTATGGCAGGTAAGGATAACAGGTGTTATATGGTATATGATAAAAGAGTCAGTGGCGGATACAGGAAAATCAGATACAGTGATATAGTAATTCTGTTAAGGACTGTTACAGGCTGGGCAGATACGTTTGTAAATGAATTGATGAATAATGGGATACCGGCATATTCAGATGCCTCCTCCGGATATTTTAATGTAAGGGAAATTAAGCTGTTAATTAATTTTATGGCTGTAATAGATAATCCTTTGCAGGACATACCTATGGCAGCGGTTATGCTTTCTTATTTTGGAAGATTTGATACACAGGAGCTGTCTGCTGTCAGAATGACAGATAAGAAGAGATGTATCTATACTGTTATGTATGATATATATGAATATATCATAGGACAGGATAAAAAAGATAATGATATGAAGGATAATGCAGCCGGTATAAGTTATGGTAAATCAGATGAATCTGAATTGAACAAATCGGACATGAATGACAGGCTTAAAGATTTACCTGTTGAAAAGATATGCAGCTTTGTTGAAAAGATTGAGATGTATAGGAAGAAGTCTGAACTTATGTCAATCTACAGTCTTTTATGGGAAATAATGTATAATACCGGATACTATGATTATGTAGGTACAATGCCGGCCGGTAAGGCTAGGCAGGCTAATCTTGATTTACTGCTTTCTAAGGCAGCTGCATTTGAAAGTACAAGCTATAACGGGCTGTTTAATTTTTTAAGATATATTGAGCGTATGAAAAAGTTCAATATAGATATGGGTGAGGCATCCATACTTGGTGAGAACGAAGACTTAGTAAGGATTATGAGTATCCATAAGAGTAAAGGATTGGAATTTCCGGTAGTATTTGTGGCAGGAATGAACAAGAAGATTAATATGATGGATATATCAGATGAGGTTATAGTTGATCAGGACTTTGGAATAGGAACTAATGTTGTTAATCTTAATAAAAGAATAAAGAATCCTACATGTATCAAAGCCGCTGTAAGTCTTAAGCTTATGCAGGAGAGTATAAGCGAGGAATTAAGAGTATTATATGTTGCCATGACAAGAGCAAGGGAAAAGCTTATAATGACAGGATATATTCCGGATACATCAAAGAAAAGAATGGTGGCAAAATGGAAAGAAAAAGCTGTTGAGCTTAGAAAGTCAGGACAGTATTCATATTCAGATGTATCAGGAATAACCAATTATTATGACTGTGTAATGCCGGTTGCATATATGGATTATATGGAAAATCAGGAAGATAACAGTAACGTCTTTAATGCAGGAGCATTTGAAATATATGAAAAAGATGTATTGAATAAATCGGACATGGATGTTGATATGGATAAAGAGCAGGGGGAAATAAATACTGCTTCTAAAAAAATATCTGACGATATATCAATTGAGGAATTACCACCATATCCATACAGTGGCGAAACCTCCGATAAGGTTAAGGTTACTGTATCGGAATTAAAGCAGATGCATATGGATGCAGATTATGATAGCGAAAGCATGATAGCAGATGGATTAAAGGAAGTGCTGGCAGGAGAATTATCAGATGAGGAGCGCAAAGATATAATTCCTGAATTTATATCAGGTGAAAAGACAGTTCTTACAGGAAATGAAAGGGGTACGGCATACCATAAAGTAATGGCATGTCTTAATTATGATAAAACACAGACAGCAGAGTCAATAAGTAATGATATTAAGGATATGCTGGCGTGTGGAAAGCTTACAAAGGCACAGTATGATACGATAAATGTAAATGATATATATGCATTTACAGAATCAGAACTCGGTACGATAGCAAAGGAGGCATATGGTACAGGAAGATTAAAACGTGAACAGCCATTTGTATTCATAGATAAGGAAAGCACAGATAATCTTCTTATTCAGGGCGTAATTGATATGTATATAAAGGAAGCTGATGGAATAACAATAGTAGATTACAAGACTGACAGGGTAAGGAAAAACAAAGCAGGCGAAGAAGAACTTAAAAAAAGATATGGCATCCAGCTTGATTACTATGCAAAAGCGGTAAGTCAGATAACAGGTATAAATGTAAAGCGTAAGGTCATATACTCATTTACGCTTAAAAAGATTATTGATGTTACTGTTTAGTGTAAATTATATTTTTGCAATACGGACATATTTGTGCGATATTTTAAATTTGCCCATTTTTAGCTGTCATAAATATTTTAAATTTACTTATTTTTAGTTTGAAATATATATTAATATAGGTTATAATAAACGGTATATGATTAGAAATAAGTAAGTCTGATGGAGGAATAATAATGACAAGAACATATAGTGTTAAGTTTAAGAATAAGTCTAAGTTATTAAAGAGTGAAGAGGCAATTGAGGATGTTAAGAATACAATACTTAAGGATACAATTGCAAAGTCAGTAGATATAACAGATGATGGACAGATTATAACAGTTGAAGTTGACAATGAACAGGATTTTCAGGCTGTTATGAATATTGTAGTTAATGTATTCAGAAAGATTGATGATAAGTCAGAAGTATCATATAAGTTTGCACTTAACATGAATTAGTAATTGATTATGAATAACTATACCGGATAAATGCCATTTATGGCACTACATCATGCGAAAGCTGCGACGCAGCCAGCTACGCCTGCGTTTTTGATGATGTAAGTATCTTATGATATTTCCGGATAGTAATAATATGCAGGCGGCAGGCAGTAGTGGAATTCACAACGGCCTGTCGCCTGTTAATCTGTAAAATGCAAAATAATTTAAGCAGGAGGATAAAATATTGGCTGATATAAAAAAAGAGATAGAAAAGAGAAGGACATTTGCAATTATATCGCATCCTGATGCAGGTAAGACAACTCTTACTGAAAAGTTCCTTCTTTATGGTGGAGCTATTAACCTTGCAGGTTCAGTAAAGGGTAAAAAGACAGCAAAACATGCGGTATCTGACTGGATGGAGATTGAAAAGGAGAGAGGTATCTCTGTAACTTCATCAGTACTTCAGTTTAATTATGGAGGATATTGTATTAATATCCTTGATACACCGGGACATCAGGATTTCTCAGAGGATACTTACAGAACATTGATGGCAGCTGATTCAGCAGTTATGGTAATTGATGCTTCAAAGGGTGTTGAAAAACAGACAATTAAGCTTTTTAAGGTATGTGTAATGAGACATATTCCTATATTTACTTTTATTAATAAGATGGATAGAGAAGCCAATGATCCATTTGAATTATTAGATGAGATTGAAAATGTATTAGGAATAAGTACATGCCCTGTCAACTGGCCGATAGGTTCAGGTAAGGAA
Source organism: uncultured Eubacterium sp. (assembly GCA_900545725.1). GTDB lineage: Bacteria > Bacillota > Clostridia > Lachnospirales > Lachnospiraceae > Lachnospira. The sequence goes on along the minus strand of URAI01000026.1, from coordinate 13,501 downwards.
TTTAAGGGTGTATATGACAGAAATGAAAAAGAAGTGTCATTATTTAAGGCTGCAATGAATGGTCAGAAGGAAGTTGACACAAAAAATATCGCTGTTAATGATACAGCTCTTGCAGATGAGATTGGACAGGATTTCTTTGAAAAATTAAATGAAGATATTGAATTGTTAGATGGAGCTAGTGCGGAGTTTGACCTTAAAAAGGTTCAGGCTGGCGACCTTACACCTGTCTTTTTCGGTTCAGCTCTTACTAATTTTGGTGTTGAAACATTTCTTAAACATTTCCTTAAGATGACAACATCACCACTTCCGCGTAATTCGTCAGCTGGCATGATAGATCCGTTTAAGGAAGATTTTTCAGCATTTGTATTTAAAATCCAGGCTAACATGAATAAGGCTCACAGAGACAGAATTGCATTTATGAGAATATGTTCAGGAAAGTTTGAGGCAGGAATGGAAGCCTATCATGTGCAGGGGGGTAAAAAGATTAAGCTTTCACAGCCACAGCAGATGATGGCACAGGAAAGACATATTGTTGATGAGGCTTATGCAGGAGATATTATCGGTGTATTTGATCCGGGTATATTCTCAATTGGTGATACAATATGTAAGTCACAACAGAAGTTCCAGTTTGAGGGAATACCTACATTTGCACCGGAACATTTTGCAAGGGTGCGTCAGATGGATACCATGAAGCGTAAGCAGTTTATCAAGGGTATCAGCCAGATAGCACAGGAGGGTGCTATACAGATATTCCAGGAATTTAATACAGGAATGGAAGAGATAATTGTAGGTGTTGTTGGTGTACTTCAGTTTGAAGTATTACAATACAGATTACAGAATGAATATAATGTAGAGATAAAGTTAGAGCCGCTTCCATATGAGCATATAAGATGGATTGAGAATCCTGAGGAAGTTGATGTTAATAGAATTGTAGGAACATCTGATATGAAAAAGATTACTGACCTTAAAGGCAATCCTCTGCTCATATTTGCTAACAGCTGGAGTGTTAATATGGTTCTTGAAAGAAATGAAGGACTTAAGCTTTCAGAATTTGGAAAGAATAATTAATACAATGATTATGCATTGATAATTTATTAACAATAATATGTTGAATAGTGAGGAATTAAGTGAATAGTAATATAAATAATACAAAGCCATCTATAGCAGGTCTGCTTCCAATTGGCATTTTTCTTTTAATATATCTGGGTACAGGGATTGTATTTAATGACTTTTACAGTATGCCGGCAATAGTGGCATTTCTTATTGCACTTGCCGTTGCATTTGTACAGAACCGTAAGGTGACCTTTAATGAGAAAATGTCTGAGATAGCCAGGGGACTTGCCGATGAGAATATTATTACCATGTGTCTTGTATTTCTGGCAGCAGGTGCATTTTCGGGAACTATAAGTGCGGCAGGTGGTGTTGAAAGTACGGTTAATCTTGGACTTTCATTTATGCCGGGTAATATTGCCATTGTCGGAATGTTTATTATTGGCTGTTTTATATCAATATCTATGGGAACAAGTGTTGGAACTATATCAGCACTTGCTCCTATTGCGATAGGAATAAGCGAAAAGACAGGCTTGAGTATGGGATTATGTCTTGGTGCAGTTGTAAGCGGTGCTATGTTTGGAGATAATCTTTCAATGATATCAGATACGACAATTGCCGCTACAAGAACACAGGGCTGTGAGCTTAAGGATAAGTTTAAGACTAATTTTTTTGTGGTACTTCCGGCTGCTGTTGTTACAATAATAATATTCTTCTTTGCCGCTTCAGGTATAACGGGGGTTAAAGATACCAATCTTGATTATAATGTATGGCAGGTGATTCCATATATTGTTGTCTTAATCGGGGCACTTATGGGATTAAATGTATTTATTGTGCTTATATCCGGAACTGTGTTAGCTGTTATTATGGGAATTTTTACGGGAACACTTTCAGGTATACAGATATTTACAGCCATGGGAAATGGTATCAATAACATGTATGATATTACTGTAATATCCATTATTGTAAGCTGTATTGGAACGCTTGTGAAGAATAATGGCGGGATTGAATGGGTGCTTAACTTTATTAAGGCAGGAGTTCATGGAAAACGTGGTGCAAAGCTTGGAATTGCTGTGCTTGTAGCAGGTGTAGATGCTGCAACAGCCAATAATACGATAGCTATTATTATGTCAGCGCCGCTTGCTAAGGAGATTAGTAATGAATATGATATAAGTCCCAAAGAGACAGCTTCCATTCTTGATATAGCAGCATCTGTTGTGCAGGGAATGTTACCGTATGGAGCACAGCTTTTATATGCATCGGCAGCTACGGCAACATGCGCAGCTCCATTATCAGGATTTGCCATTGTACCATATGTATATTATCCGATGTTGATGGCAATATGTGCAGTTGTGTGGATACTGCTGCCCAGGGGAAAACATGTCAGGAATAAAATATAACTAATAATTGCAGTGTATTTTAAAATATATGATAAGAATATAAGAATATTTAAAGAGGTGGGTTAATTAAATCCAAAGGATATTGATTAATATTTGTCTTTGAAAGTTTCTTAGTAATTGTCAATATTAAAAGTACACTGTATTTTTATATATTAATAGTACACTGGTTAAATATAATTCACATATCAGAAAAATATGTAAATTTCAAAAAAACATAAGCATTTATAATGACTATGTGATATAGTAATCTGTATATAATAAATTGCCTGAAAATGAGGGTGAATGTGAATAATAAGATGATATGCTGATTATTCACAGGTTCATAAGTGAACCGGCTGCTTTGTGCCGCAGGCGTCACAAAGCAGCCGTTATCGCAGAGCCAAATCGGACATTGGACTGCGATTCCTTTGGCATTAAAAATGCCTGCGGAATGGAGAGTAATATGAATATAATTATCGGTGCATTGATACTGGTGGTTGTAATAGCAATATATGTGACAGTATCATATTTTTATGGGAAAGACAAAGGCGGCAATTCAGGTTGTAATGGTAATTGTGCAGGCTGTAGTGTGTCATGCAGTAAGCCGGCTAAGAAAGATGATAATAAATAATTGCCGTCAGATGCAGAAGAAAAATCTCCATTGCGAATTTTTCTTCGTCTTTTCGCAGCAAAACTGCTCAGAAATGAGGATTATAAAATGACAAAATCATATAAGGAAAAGGTAATACAGCTTGGAAAATACATGAATGGTAATTCCAAATTCAGCATACCGCTCGTAAAGTGTATACAGGAATGTTTTGAAATTGCAGCATCAGAGGATATAGTTGATAAGCTTCTTATGGTACAGAATAATTCATATTCAAAGAAAGAATTACAAAGACTCTGGAAGCTGGATGATAAGGAATTTAATAAGGTTTTCAATGAAATAATGGATAAGAGCTTTATGTGGCAGAGAAAAGAACCGGGAAAGTATGAGCTCACACCTATATTTCCAGGCTGGATAGAGATGTATTGTTCAGGTCCTGAAAGTGAAACAAGAAAAAAGCTTCTTAAAAAATTCGGTGAATTTGAAGATTTGCTTAAGTTTCTTAATATTCCTCCTGTAAGAGCATATATGAATAATGTCAATACAAAATATATGCAGAATGAGTCAGGAAGAATGTCAACAGCAGTTGCAAGAGGCAGTAAAAAAGTTGAGATTAATAAGAAACTGACAGCAGAACAGACGGTATATATAGCAGGTGAGATATATCAGATGCTTGAAAAACACAAGGGACATATTGCTGTTATGAACTGTTTCTGCCGTATGAAAAAAGAAATGGAAGGTCATACATGTGATTACCATATGCCAATAGAAGGATGTATGGCAGTGGGAAGAATGGCTGACCAGTTAGTTGAAGCTAATATTGCAAGGATGCTGGATTTTGAAGAAGCAGTTAATCTGATTAAGGAATTTGAGGACAAAGGAAGCATACATACCATATATCATTACGGTATAAGCTCGGATGAAGAAGAGGTTATAATATGTAATTGCTGCGTAGACTGCTGCTTTTTATATAACAGTTATAATGAGGGTGCATTATCACAGCTTCTTATGAAAGCGTATTTCAAACCTGAGATTACAGATGAGTCTAAGTGTGTAGGATGTAATCTGTGTAACAGATATTGTCCTACGGATGCTACATGGTATGATAAGGATAATAAAAAGCTTATGTTTGATATTAATAAATGCATAGGCTGTGGACAGTGTGTTACACAGTGCCATTTTGAAGTAAGACATATGGTGCGTGATGAACGTAATGTATTTGTTAAGACCAAAAGGAAAAAGGATATTGTAAAAAGCACCAGATAACTTAGAAATGGGGATTAGTATGCATGAGGGAACTGTCTGCCGTGAGATACTTGATATAGCAATAGAAGCGGCACATAATAATGATATTTCAAAAATTACTGCCATAACTATGGTAAAAGGCATTAATTCATGTATACATGACGATGAATTACAATTTTACTTCGATGTGGCAAGGAAAGGTACAATTGCACAGGAAGCTATACTGATAATACAGACAGATGAGAGTCTTACTGAATATCATTCAGAATATGTTAAAAATATAGAAGGCGATTAGCATTATGCAGTCAAAGAATGGAGATTAGCTATGATAGAAATATTCAGAACGGATCATTGCCAGTTAAACAGACTTGAAGAATATACAGACGGAATATGGATTAACATAGTTAATCCTACAAGCCGTGAATTAAATAAGATTGCGGAAAAGTATGATATTGAGATTGATGACCTTGCATCATCACTGGATGAGGAAGAAAGCTCGCGTATTACACTTGAGGATGGATATACACTCCTTTTAGTTGATATACCTACACCTGAGGTAAGACATGAAAAGAAGATGTATACGACAATTCCACTGGGTATTGTAATCAAACAGGAAACGATAATAACAATATGCAGGGAAGATACGCCGGTAATTAATTATTTTATCAATAATAAGGTAAGAGAATTCAGCACTAAGAAAAAGATGCGTTTCATATATCAGATATTATTCCGTTCAGCATATCTTTACCAGTTATACCTTAGAGGAATTGATAAGAAGAGAGTTGAGATTGAAGAACGGGTTGATGGTGATACGCAGAATATCGACCTTATTGAATTACATGAACTTGAATCAACGCTTGTTTACTTTGCAACATCTCTTCGTTCCAACAGTGTTGTTATTGAAAGATTAAGACGATATAAGAGATTAGAGCAGTATCCTGAAGATATGGAGCTGCTTGAGGATGTAATAGTAGAATATCAGCAGGCTATCGAGATGACAACCATTTACAGGGATATAATAGATGGTACGAGAGAACTTTTATCATCAATTATTGATAACAGGCTTAATAATGTAATGAAGTATCTTACATCAATAACAATTGTAATGGCAATTCCTACAATTATATCGGGAATATATGGAATGAATGTCGATGAGAAGTGGATGCCATTTGCAAATACACCATTTGGCTTTGGTGTTATATGTCTTATAATTGTTATCATATGTATAATAACTCTGTGGATTTTAAGAAAGAAGAAAATGCTATAGAGAAAAATATGTTATTAATAAGTTGATTATAGGAAATGTCTGTTTATAAAAGAAAAATTATTACAGATATTTATAAAATGATTAAAGATATATAAAACAGATATTTGATTTTTAGCAAAAAATAATGTATGATGGCAGAAGAAAAATTGCCTGCGCAAATTATTCTTCGCCTCTTCGCAACAAAAGTTGCTAAGGAATGGAGATTAATATGAAATATACGAATATAATATTTGATCTTGATGGAACGCTTCTTAATACACTGGAAGATTTAACAGATGGAGTTAATCATGTTATTAAGATGTATGGATATGAGCCTTACAGCCAGCCGGATATAAAGTCCTTTGTTGGAAACGGAATAATGAAGCTTATGGAAAGGGCTGTTCCCGGTGGAAAAGATAATGACAAATTTGATGAGATGTATAATGAGTTCAAAGCTTATTATACAAAGCATTGTATAATAAAGACAAGACCCTATGATGGAATTATTAAGCTGCTTGAATCACTGGATAGAGCAGGTTATGGACTTGCAATAGTATCTAATAAGAATGATGCAGCGGTTAAAGAATTAGCAAAACATTTCTTTGGAGATTATATTAATACGGCAATAGGCCAGAGCGAGATAACGAGAAAGAAACCGGCACCGGATACGGTATACGAGGCTATGAAAGCACTTCCTAAAGGAGAGGCACTTTATGTCGGTGATTCGGAAGTGGATAAGATGACTGCTGATAATGCAGGAACAGATTGTGTGCTTGTAAGCTGGGGCTTCCGTGATAAAAATATGCTTGAAGGACTGTCAGCAGATGCTGTAATAGATAGTCCTATGCAGCTTATGGAATTTTTAGGAGAATTATGAAAAAGTTAAAAAAAGAGATATGGTTTACCCATGCAAGAAAGATAGCAATTGGTTTTTTTATTATAATAATTGCAGGAACATTTCTTCTGACATTGCCAATATCAGGAAGAAGTGGTGAATGGACTAATCCTGTAGATGCATTATTTACGGCAACGAGTGCAACATGTGTTACAGGACTTGCCGTATTTGATACATATCAGTACTGGAGTGTTTTTGGACAAATTGTAATAATTACACTTATACAGATAGGCGGACTGGGATTTATTACCTTTGGTGTGGGATTTTCAATATTTTTCAAGCAAAGAATTGGTCTTGCAAGGAGAAATCTGATACAGGAGAGTGTAAGTGCGCTTAAACTTGCAGGAGTTGTAAAACTTGTAAGAAAGATAATAATAGGTACTGCTATATTTGAAGGAATTGGAGCTGTAGTATTAGCGATAAGATTTATACCAAAGATGGGATTTGCCGTTGGAATATATAATGCTGTATTTCATTCAATATCAGCTTTTTGTAATGCGGGTTTTGACCTGATGGGCAGGTATGAAGAGTATTCATCACTTACAGCATACAGTGGGGATATTGTGATTAATATAACAATAATGCTGCTTATTATCATAGGTGGTCTTGGATTTATCGTCTGGGATGATATATGGCATAACAGATTGAAGTTTAGAAAATACAGTCTTCATTCCAAGATTGTAATTATTTCAACAATAGTGCTTGTATTTGGAAGTGCCATTTTATTTGGAATATTTGAACATAATAATACGATGGCTGGCATGAATCCTGTAGAAACTGTACTTGCATCATTATTTGCTTCCGTTACAACGAGAACGGCGGGATTTAATACAATAGATTTAGGTGCGATGACGCAAAGTTCCAAGCTGCTGACAGATGTACTTATGTTTATAGGTGGAAGTCCCGGCTCGACAGCAGGTGGTATTAAGACGACATCAATTGTTGTTATGATATGCTATATAGGAGCTAATCTTAATGGGATACAAGGGGTTAATATCCTGGGAAGAAGAATAAGCGAGGAAGATGTCAAGAAAGCCAGTGTTGTAATGGGAATTAATATGGGAATAGCTGTTGTAGCTTTAATTGCGATAACTGCTGTGCAGCCATTTAATATGGATGACCTTTTACTGGAGGTATTCTCAGCAATAGGAACTGTCGGACTTTCAACAGGCTTAACGAGGCAGCTGACAACATTTTCAAAATTTGTTATAATATTTCTTATGTACTGTGGAAGGATAGGAAGTACGACATTTGCAACGTCATTTATCGGTAATAAAAGACGGGCACCGGTGCAGTATCCGGTTGAACATATCAATGTCGGATAGTATAAATAATTAACATGGCCGATAAGAAATATAGATAATATAAATATGAATAATTGATACGAAAGGTGGACATAGATGAAATCAATTTTAGTAATTGGAATGGGAAAATTCGGACATCATCTGGTCAACAGGCTTATAGCTCTTGACAATGAAGTTATGATAATAGACAAGGATGAGGAACAGATAAGGGATATGTTTTCTCTTGTAACAAGTGCAAGGGTAGGTGACTGTACTAATTCTGATGTACTGGAAAGCCTTGGACTTGGGAATTTTGATCATGTGATTGTATGTATAGGTGAGAATTTCCAGAACAGTCTTGAGATTACAAGCCTTGTAAAAGAGCTTGGTGCGAAGTATGTAATAAGTGTTGCAAGCCGTGATATACAGGCTAAGTTCTTATTAAAAAACGGAGCTGATGAAGTTGTATATCCTGAAAGGGATATAGCGAGCAATCTTGCCAATAAGTGCAGTACAAGCCATGTGTTTGATTATATCAAGCTTACAGATGAATATTCTATATACGAGATACCTATACTTCCTGAGTGGATAGGAAAGTCAATAAGGGATGTTAATGTACGTGCAGAATATGATGTTAATATTATTGGTATCGTATCAGGAGAAGAAACTATAATAATGCCTTCTGCTGACTATACATTCAACGAACAGGATCATATAAAAGTTATAAGTGAAAAAAATAATATAAATAAGCTGCTTAAGAAGATTAAATAATCTGTAATTTAAAAATATTAACAGTAAAAACCTGATATTAATATATTATGTCATATCTGGTATATAATTTATAAATAATCATATCTGATATTATATGATTATTTATAAATGGCATACCCGGCAATAAGAATATATTAATATCAGGTTTTAATTAATTATTGATGTTATTAATATTATTAATGGCAGCATTGGTATTGTTATTATATATTCTGTATGGCAGTGAAGCTTAATTTACACTTACGATAATTGGATTTATTTAGTATTGGTTGTGATTTAATGATATACCTTCTGCCAACGTGAGACCAGTTCTTTTGCTTCCGGTTCAGATGATACCTTTGTAATAATCATATCATCAAGATATACCTCATAAACAGGATATTTTTTCTTGCTGTTGCCATGATATACTTCAACCTTATCATATTTAACTCTTTCCATTATGTAATGACTCCTTCTAAAATTAGTAAGAAATTATAACTGTTTCCCCTGACGAGATGTAATTATAGCATGAAAATATATGAAATAAAATATCAATAAAGCAATTAGTACTAAAGTGTTATGGTACATAATATACAATATGTTAAAATTTTAATGATAAAATTATAAAAAAACTTGTTTAATATGTCGCATTAAAGTATAATTATGAATATATTTTTGTGCATAATTAAAAGTAAGAAATGGTTATGAATGGGGGCTTTTTATATGGCGGATAATATAGCGGATGATAAGGAAAGCTTGAAGCTGGAGGAGTATATTTTACAAAATAAGCTCGATAAAAGAATTGCGGCTGTTGATAAAGAATATTTAGCATTTGTTACCAACAGGGCATTTAGTGATTATTTTGAATATATACGTTTTATAAAGATAACAGACTATGTATATAGTGATGAATTAGATGAATTAAAGCAATTCTGTAATTCTTTTAAAGGAGATCCGATAAGTAAAATATTCAGATTCCGTTTTAAAGATGGAACATACAGATTTAATCTGTTAAAGATATATAGTGATGCTGCATCAACTGACAATTATAAGAATATTGAGAATGGGGAGTACTGGTTTAATATTGAGCTTATAGATGTTGAAGCATTAGAGGAGAGTAATAAGCTTCTTAAGGCAGATGCAGCTAATCTTAGAACTGTATTTGCAATTAATGAAGAGTATACATTTGCATATGATAAGAATACTAATATATTCTGCATGTACAGATATGAGACACTGCAAAAGGTTACAGTCTATAATATGGATATAGATGAGTGGAGGCATTATATCATTGACAATAAGATGGTAACAGATGATGACATTATAATATTTAATGAGTTAATTAATGATATTAAGAGCTATAAAGCAGAGTTTTCAGCAACTGTTAATTCCAATATAAGAACTAAGAATGAGATATATGAAAAGTTAAGATTTGAAGGAAGACAGGTAAGCAATGATAATAAACATATAATTGTAGGAAGAATGTTAGCTGAGGACAGTACGCAAAAGATAAGCAAAGAGCTTATTGAAGAGCTTCATTGCGATTCACTTACAGGTGTATATAACAAGAAAACAATTACAGAGTATGCCAAGAACCTCGTAAAGCAAGAAAAAAAGAACAGGGTTACAATTGTGATTCTTGATATAGACCATTTTAAAGAAGTCAATGATACATTTGGACATCTTTTTGGAGATAAGATACTTCACAGGGTTGGTAACAGATTAAGAAGCCTTGTAGGTGATGATGGTGTTGTCGGACGTATTGGCGGAGATGAGTTTATGATAGTCTTTAATGGGATTAATGATGATACGATATTACGTGGACGCCTGCGCTCAATAAGGACACAGATTAAGTGGGAATTTGCAAATGATTTTGAAAAGACACATATAACTACATCAATTGGTGCATCTATATATCCTAACAATGGAACAGATTATGAGGATTTGTTTAAAAAGGCTGATTATTGTTTATATCTGGCTAAGGAGAAAGGTAGAGACAGATATGTATTTTTCAGGGATGAACTTCACAGAGAATCATATGAAGAGTCGCTTTGTAAGAATATATCGAATAAGCAGACCGGCGGACGTCAGATTAAAGAGATTGAATTTATGGCGGAGGTAATGCAGAAGATGTGCAGTTCGCCAAGAGAGGCTGTAGCAGAATGTTTTAAGCATATGCATGATACATATAAACTTGACAGTATCAATATCTTTGGCGGTAAAGACTTAAAAAAAGTGTATACATATGGAAAAATACTTGAAAATTCTAACGATGCGATGTATGCTAAAAGTCCTGAGTTTAAAAAGATGCTTAAGGGGCAGAAGTATATTCAGATAGGTTTTGTGGCGACTTATTATAATTCAGCACCGGAGTTTTGCAGGATAATGAGGAGCAGAAGTGTATTTTCAACATTACAATGCATTATTGGTACTGTTGATGATATCAAAGCTGTAATTACCTTTGATAAACTGGGGGAATCGTCACAGTGGGCAGAATATGAGATTAACTGTTCTGTGATTTTTGCTTCATTTATTGAGATGTGTCTAAAGATGAGAGGTAATGATACTATAGAGATATCTGATTTTGATAATATCTGAGTATTGTTCACTGTTTTGTATACGGTTATTAATATTAATATATTTTTATTTGGGAAAGTAATGGTTCTTTGTTTAAGACCATTACTTTCTCGTTGTGTATAAGGCAGAATTAATTGTAAAATGTCTTTTCTATACGACGTATAGATTAATATTACTGTAATAAAAAAGTCTTTTACAGGGCAGATAAGAAAGCTACAGAGGTATTTCATGTAAAGATAATAATACTATTTTATAACTATATGTAGTGTATCAGTATTGACTTAAAATACTATATGTTGTACAATTTATCTTGCTTATAAAAAGTTTACGAAATTTAAGGTGTGTATTAGGAGATGTTTTAATGAAGATAATTAAAAGAAGTGGGTCAGAAGTTACCTTTGATATAGCAAAGATTATGGCAGCGGTTGCTAAAGCTAATAAAGAGGTTGTTCATAACGAAAGATTGTCAGAAGAACAGATTTCAAAGATATCTAAGAATGTTGAAGATATATGTCAGGAAATGAACAGATCACTTAGCGTTGAAGAGATACAGGATCTTGTAGAAAATCAGATTATGAATATGAGAGCATTTTCTGTTGCAAGAAAGTATATTACATATAGGTATAAAAGGGCACTTGTCCGTAAGTCTAATTCTACAGACGAACAGATTTTAAGTCTTTTAGAGTGTAATAATGAAGAGGTAAAACAGGAAAATTCCAACAAGAATCCTACAGTCAACAGTGTACAAAGAGATTATATGGCAGGTGAGGTAAGTAAGGATATTACAAGAAGATTTCTTCTGCCACAGGATATAGTTGATGCACATGAACAGGGACTTATACATTTCCATGATGCAGACTATTTTGCACAGCATATGCATAACTGCTGTCTTGTTAATCTTGAGGATATGTTACAGAATGGTACGGTAATAAGTGAGACAATGCTTGAAAAGCCACACAGTTTCTCTACAGCATGTAATATTGCAACACAGGCGATTGCACAGATAGCGAGTTCACAGTATGGCGGACAGAGTATATCACTTGCACATCTGGCTCCATTTGTACAGATAAGCAGGGAGAAGTTTACAAGAAAAGTAAGAGAAGAGTTTGATAAGACAGGTATAGAATATACTGAGGAAAAGGTAAAGGAAGTTGCCGAATTAAGGGTACGTGAAGAGATTAAAAATGGTGTGCAGATGATACAGTATCAGGTAATTACTCTTATGACTACTAATGGACAGGCTCCTTTTGTCACTGTATTTATGTATCTTGACGAGGTTCCTGAAGGCCAGACAAGAGATGACCTTGCACTTGTTACTGAGGAAGTATTACGTCAGAGAATACAGGGCGTTAAGAATGAAAAGGGTGTATGGATAACACCGGCATTTCCTAAGCTTATATATGTACTTGAAGAAGATAATATTACGGAGGGTTCTAAGTACTGGCATCTTACTAAGCTTGCAGCAGAATGTACAGCTAAGAGAATGGTTCCTGATTATATATCAGAAAAGATTATGAAGAAGTTAAAGGATGGCAACTGTTATCCTTGTATGGGATGTCGTTCTTTCCTTACGGTATATAAGGATGAGAATGATAAACCTAAGTTTTATGGCAGATTTAATCAGGGTGTTGTTACAGTTAATCTTGTGGATGCAGCATGTTCATCAGGCAAGGATATGGATAAGTTCTGGAAGATATTAGAAGACAGACTTGAGTTATGTAAGAGAGCACTTATGTGCAGACATTACAGACTCAAGGGAACTCCATCAGATGTTGCACCTATTCTCTGGCAGAATGGAGCGCTTGCAAGACTTAAGAAGGGTGAGACAATTGATAAGCTGTTATATGGAGGATATTCTACTATTTCACTTGGTTATGCAGGACTTTGTGAATGTACAAGATATATGACAGGAGTATCACATACAGATTCTAAAGGAACAGAATTTGCGCTTAAGGTTATGCATTATCTTAATGATATGTGTAAGAAATGGGCAGAAGAGACTAATATAGATTTCAGTCTTTATGGAACACCGCTTGAATCAACAACATATAAGTTCGCTAAGTGCTTGCAGAAAAGATTTGGTAAGATACCGGGAGTCACAGATAAGAATTATATTACTAACAGTTATCATGTTAATGTCACAGAAAAGATTAGTGCATTTGATAAGCTTAAGTTTGAATCACAGTTTCAGGAGCTTTCTCCTGGTGGTGCGATAAGCTATGTTGAAGTACCGGATATGATTAATAATATTCCTGCTGTATTATCTGTAATGCAGTATATCTATGAAAATATCATGTATGCAGAGCTTAATACTAAGAGTGATTACTGTCAGGAATGTGGATATACAGGGCAGATTCAGATAATTACTGATGATGATGGCAAGCTTATATGGGAATGTCCTAATTGTGGCAACAGGGATCAGGATAAGATGAATGTTGCAAGAAGAACCTGTGGATATATCGGAACACAGTT
>URAI01000025.1 GCA_900545725.1 uncultured Eubacterium sp. | reverse complement strand
GTTTCTTAGCACTCATCCATCGTTTTAAAATTTCCAATACAATCCGCCACTTCCCCTCTACCCCCCCATTTCAACAAATCACAATTTATAAACTTTCGCAATCTTTAGCATCTCATCTGCTATATTAAGTGCATGATCCCCTATTCTTTCAAAATCCGTAAGCATTTCAGAAAATAATATATTTCCCTCATAAGAGCAATTCCCCTCTTTTACTCTCTTATACATATTATCCCTGTATTCAACGGTCATATCATCTATCTGTTGTTCAAGCTGTGCCACCTTACTATGCCAGCCTGCAATATCTGTATCTGTTTCTGCCAATATATCCATAGCAGACCTGCATGTCCTTTTAATTTCATCAACTTCACTGTATGCCTGCTCGGATACTGTTATTGCCTTTATATCCATCATCTGTGAATAACCGGCAACATTCATTGCATGGTCACTTATTCTTTCTATATTACTCGTTACAGTAAAAAGTGAATTAAATACCTGCCCCTCTTCCATAGTTGTATCCCTTGCAACAGTAAATGTGATATATTTTGATATTTCTTTATTAAGAAAATCAACATATTCCTCTGTTCTTTCCACCTCTGAATAATCCCTGTGATCCCATTTTGAAAAAAGCTCAAAAGACTCAATTACATTTTTTTGTGCCATTTTAAGCATCCTTGAAATCTCTTTTCTAAGCTCCTCAATACAAATCACCGGATTCATCATCTTATCTGTATGCACATGCTCAATATCCATAAGATATTTTACACACATTCCATTTTCATTAATCTTAACACTTCCTGTGGTTTCATCTCCTAAAAGCCTTGTTGCTATCTTAGGAAGCCATGTACCTACCGGCAGAAGTATAAGCGTTGTTACAACATTAAAAATCGTATGAAGATTAGCAATCTGGGACTGGACGGATTCTGGCGTAAAGCCCTGTATTACACTAATCATAGGTGTTATAAGACATAACATAGTAAATATAACCGTACCAAATACATTGAACATCACATGTATAATCGTTGCTCTCTTTGCATTTCTGTTAGTCCCCACACTTGCAAGCATTGCTGTTATACATGTTCCGATATTCTGTCCAAATAATATGTATGCTGCACTGTCAAGCCCCATTACGCCACTTCCTGCAAGCACCTGTAAAATACCAACAGAAGCCGATGAAGACTGGATTATTGCTGTAAATATCATACCTGTAAGAATACCGGGTATAGGATTTTTGGCTTTTGCCATGATATTTATAAAACCATCCTCATATGCAAGCGGTGCCATCGCATCACTCATCATATTCATTCCTGTAAATAATATGCCAAGTCCGGCTACTATCTCACCTATATACTTTACTCTGTCATTTTTACAAAATACAGTTATAATAACTCCTATAAATGCTATAAGTGGTGCAACGGCACCTATATCGAGTGCAATAAGCTGTCCTGTTATGGTTGTTCCGATATTGGCACCCATAATTATCCATGTTGCCTGTGACAGTGTCATAACTCCTGAATTAACAAATCCTACAACCATTACTGTCGTTGCTGACGATGATTGTATAATTGCTGTTATAATTGCTCCGGTCAATACACCTACACATCTGTTAGCAGTTACCCTTTTTAATATAGCTCTCATCCTGTTTCTTGCCGCAATCTCAAGACCTGTACTCATCATCTGCATACCGTATAAAAATAACGCAAGTCCTCCCAGAAGAGCAAAAAAATTAGCAAATGTCATCTTTTTCTTCATTCTCCTTACTGTTATCTAAACGCCATCCTACAAATCCTGCAATAACGACAATAGCGCATATTACGCCTGCAATAATATTTTCTACCATAAATCTTACATTTTCCTTTCATTCAAGATTCACTTGCGAATCCTGCCGTAAGCCGCTGGTCAGCTCTGCCTGCTTTTCATATCAGCGGCTCTGCAATTCCCGCACAGCGTATATCTTAGTCTGAGATTGCTCCTTTGCTGAGACAATATTGTTACCCATCTATATAGAAGGAAGCAGTATCTCTGACTGAGATATATGATTTTAAGATATGTATAAATCAAGAAAACCGATTGTTTTATTACAATAAATATTAAATTGTTATTTAAAGTATATGCATAAGTTACACCTATACACCTGATTTTCATTTTGCATTAAATTAATCCTTATTCTGAAAATATTATCTTTTCTTTCCATCTGACTTGTGAATATAATTTGTGACCGGTTCCATTGTATCCTGCACATTCTCATGTACAAATACGGAACTCGAAACAGATCTGCCCGGTTCTAAAGCATAACCTTCTGGGTTCAAATAATCAATAAAAGAAGCTCTGAATACTTTGAGCTGACTGACATAGCGGCTTATAAGCTGTAGCTGTATAACTGGTTCTGATAATCTCAGGGTCTGTGAGGTACATACAGCATTATCTCCACCACTACCATCAATAGATATGATATATCTTATATCGTTGGCAGTATCCGCACTTTCACAGACAGCTTCATCAGTTATATCTGATGTCTTTGCATAAGATACATCAACACAGGATATTGCTATAAATAATATTAACAATATTGATATGCATTTTACTAAAAATGAATTCTTACGCATATTATACACTGCCTTTCATAAAATCCGGCTTACAGCCTTGTTAATTATAACAGATACTTTTGTCTATAGCAATGACAATTTATTGCAGTCATCAATTTATTGTGCTATCATTAAAGAAGATGATGTAAAAAATAAGCTAGATAGCTTATTTTATCACAGGATTATTTGTTTCTGAGCCGGGCAGACAGCCATGATGGCAGAAGAAAAATCGTCTGTGCGGATTTTTCTTTACCTCTTCGCAACAAAGCTGCTCAGAAATGAGAATTCTTATGAATATTGAATATTATAAGTTTTGAAAGGATGGATTAATAAAATGACTAATGCTGAAAAGGCTCTTAAATTACATGAAGAATGGAAGGGTAAATTAGAAACAGCTCCTAAGATGAAGATTACAACAAGAGAAGACCTTGCACTTGCATATACTCCTGGCGTTGCAGAACCTTGTAAAGTAATTGCCAAGGATAAGGAAGCAGCTTATAAATACACAATCAAGTCTAACACAGTTGCTGTAGTATCAGACGGAAGTGCCGTATTAGGACTCGGTAATATTGGTGCACATGCTGCTATGCCGGTTATGGAGGGTAAGGCCGTTCTTTTCAAAGAATTTGGTAATGTCAACGCTGTTCCGATCTGTCTTGATACTCAGGATACGGAAGAGATTATAAAGACTGTTGTTAATATAGCTCCGGCATTTGGTGGTATTAATCTTGAAGATATATCAGCTCCAAGATGTTTTGAAGTTGAAAGCAGACTTAAAGAACTCCTTGATATACCTGTATTCCACGATGACCAGCATGGTACTGCAATTGTAGTTTTAGCAGGTATTATCAATGGACTTAAGGTTACAGGCAAGACCAAGGAAGATTGTCAGGTTGTTGTCAATGGTGCAGGTTCTGCCGGTGTTGCTATTACTAAGCTTCTTCTTACATATGGTTTTAGGCATGTTACAATGTGTGATAAGTCTGGTATACTCTGTAAAGGAAGTGAGGGGCTTAACTGGATGCAGGAATCTATGATGGATGTAACTAATCTCGAACATAAGACCGGTTCATTAGCCGATGCATTAAAGGGTGCCGATATATTCGTCGGAGTATCTGCTCCTAACATCGTTACAGCCGATATGGTTAAGACTATGAATAAAGATGCCATTATATTTGCAATGGCTAATCCTGTTCCTGAGATTATGCCTGATGTGGCTAAGGCTGCCGGAGCAAAGGTTGTTGGTACAGGACGTTCTGATTTTCCTAATCAGGTTAATAATGTAATTGCTTTCCCTGGAATATTCAAGGGTGCTCTTGAAGGCCGCGCTACACAGATTACAGAAGATATGAAACTTGCAGCCGCACTTGCAATTGCTAACCTTATCCCTGATGATGAAGTAAGCGACGTTAATATTCTTCCAGAAGCATTTGACCCTCGTGTTGCAGATGTTGTTGCTAATGCCGTAAAAGAACATATTGTAAAGTAATATCAGGACAAATTTGATTATGAGACCTTATTATTATTCATTAAACGAATACATCAGACAAACTTATAACACAAAGATGTATAAGCTATCATTAAGCGGCGGTATGACATGCCCCAACCGTGATGGTCTGATTGATAACAGAGGTTGTATTTTCTGCAGTGCCGGTGGATCAGGTGATTTCACCGGTGCTGCTCTTTCAAAAGACAACAATATCGACATACAGATAGACACAGCCAAAGCTCTCGTTTCCAGAAAATATTCCGGCTCTGACTATATTGCATACTTTCAGTCTTATACTAATACTTATGCTGATGTTAATTATCTTCGCAGACTCTTTTATGACGTGGTTAAACGTCCTGAGATACGGATACTTTCTATTGCTACAAGACCCGACTGCCTGTCTTCTGATATCATTGAGCTGTTAGCCGAATTAAACAGTATCAAACCCGTATGGATAGAACTTGGTTTACAGACAATTCACGAAAGAACTGCAAAATATATAAGACGTGGATATACGCTTGATGTATTCGAAGAAGCTGTCCGTAATCTTAACCGCATTGGCATCCGTCCAATTGTCCATATGATTATAGGACTTCCCGGAGAAAATGAGTCCATGATACTTGAAACCGCAAAGTATCTTTCACATTGCAATATTTCAGGTGTAAAGCTGCAACTGTTACATGTTTTAAAAAATACTGATTTAGCACAAGAATATTTTAATGGAAGTGTTGACATTTTAAGCTTAACGCAGTATAGTGAAATTCTCGGCAAAATAATAAAACTTCTACCTCCTGACTGTGTAATACACCGTCTGACGGGTGATGGTCCGAAAAATCTTCTTATAGCACCACTATGGAGCAGTAATAAGAAAAATGTAATAAATACAATTAACAGATATTTACAAGAAAATACAATTATACAGGGCAGTGAATATATTCCTGTATAGATGTAACTATTAATAACCACAGCCATACCTATGTCAAAATATTACAGAGCAGATGCAGCCATATACATATTGATGTATTGTATCATTAATATTTTGTATTATTTAACTGATATCAGATTTGGCTAAATGATAAAGGCTGATTTGTGGCGCCTGCGGCACAAATAGCCAGTTCACTTATGAACTTGTGATAAAATAAGAGTATCAGCATTATTTTTCACACTATTTATACCTAATAATATACATATTTATATATTAAGGACGGATTTATATAATGAATACAGAAGCATCTACTTTGTATAAACTTATGATTTTATATATGCTTAGTAAAGTTAATTTTCCTCTGTCTAACACCCAGATTTCTGAATTTATGTTAGATAAGCAATACACTAATTACTTTACGCTGCAGGAAGTTTTAAATTCATTAGCGGATGATGGATTTATCCAGGTACTGACATACAGAAACAGCACCCAGTACAAATTAACAAAAGATGGTGATGAAACCATTTCATTTTTCTATAGTAAGATTTCTTCGACTATAAGAGGTGAGATTGACCAGTATATAATTACTAATAAATATGATATGAAATGTGAGGTCGGAACGATTTCTGACTACTATAAAGCCACCTCAGGTGACTATATAGCACATTGTCAGGTTAAAGAAGGTGATACTAATCTTATAGAGTTGAATATCGCAGTTCCTCTAAAAGAACAGGCCGATGCAATATGTACAAAGTGGAGAGAAGCAAGTCAGGATATATATGAATTTGTAATGCATAAGCTGATGTAATGAATATAATCATTACACCAGCTTTTTTAATAATATTATTAAATTTATTTTTGAATATATAACAATGTATTTAATAGCTGTTTTAAAACATTTTTTATAATCTATGACTGTATATAATTTTCCACTACTTCCCACAATGTATCAAGCCCCTGCTTAGTCTGTGATGAAAATGGAATTAATATATCATCTTTTCCAAGTCCAAGACCTGTTCTTATAGCTTTTACCTGCTTTGTAACCTGACTTCTCTTTATCTTGTCAAGTTTCGTTGCTACTATGACAGGATGGTATCCACTAGCTACTATCCAGTCATACATCATCTTATCATTTGCAGATGGATCATGTCTGATATCAATAAGCAGAAATACCTGTCTTAACTGCTTAGATGTCTTTAAATATTTCTCAACCATCTTACCCCATTTTGCCTTAACAGCCTCATTTGCATTGGCATAACCATAACCTGGAAGGTCTGTAAGATACATACAGTCATTAATATTATAATAATTAATTGTCTGTGTCTTTCCCGGCTGTGATGATGTCCTTGCATATGATTTTCTATTCATCAGTGCATTAATCATTGATGATTTACCTACATTTGATTTTCCGGCAAATGCAATCTCTGGAAGGTCTGTCTGTGGAATAGTGCTTGTTACACCTATAACAATGTCCAGATTAACTTTTTTAATTACCATCCTGTCTCCTTTTTACAGATATTTATAATTTTATATCTGTTATTCTATACTCCTATTACAACAAATTTTATATAAATACCCTTTTTAGTATACTAAATCAATAGATACTTTTTTTGTATATCCATGTTGATGTATTTATCTGTCGAGCGCATTATCAAGCACCTGTTTCATATTTTCCATATATTCAATGTCTAATCCTGATGTAATCTCTTCATCAAATTCTTCCACATCACGTCTGTTCTTAACCGGAACAAGGACTTTTTTTATTCCTGCACTCTTAGCTGCAAGAAGCTTTTCTTTTAGTCCTCCGATAGGAAGCACCCGGCCTCTGAGATTAATCTCTCCTGTCATTGCAACATCAGCTCTTACCGGTATACCTGCTACTGCCGAAAGGATTGCTGTTGCCATTGTAACACCTGCCGATGGTCCATCCTTCGGAACTGCCCCCTCAGGAATATGAAGATGTATACAATTATTTTCAAAAAAGTCGCTGTCAATATTATAAGGATTTTTTGAAATAACTGAACGAACATATGTAAGTGCAATTCTTGCTGATTCCTGCATTACATCACCCATCTGTCCCGTAAGAATCATATCTGCCTTACCCGGCATATGATTAACTTCTATCTCCAGAGTATCTCCTCCGGCACTTGTCCATGCGAGCCCTCTTACAATACCGATATCACTCTTTTTGTTAGCCGGATATGGTTCGAATTTAATCTTTCCAAGCATGTCCTCAAGATTTCTTTCACTTACTCTTATAACCTTATCTTTATCAAGAGCTCCATTGACATATAACTTCCTTACAGCCTTTCTGCATATTGCGGCTATCTGCCTTTCAAGACTTCTGACTCCGGCTTCCCTTGTATAACCTTCAATTATCTTATCAAGTGCCTTATCACTTATCTTTAACCTGTTCTTTGTAAGTCCATTCTTCTCAAGCTGCTTAGGAATAATATGCTCTTTTGCAATATGCATCTTTTCATTTTTGGTATAACTGCTTATCTCAATTATCTCCATTCTGTCCAGCAGCGGTCTGCTTACATCTGATAAATCATTAGCTGTGGCTATAAATAATACCTGTGACAGGTCTGTTGGCAGTTCTATATAATGGTCAATAAAATGAGAATTTTGTTCACTATCAAGCACTTCTAACAATGCTGATGCTGTATCTCCCTTATAATCACTGCTTATCTTATCAATCTCATCCAGAAGTATAAGAGGATTCTTAACACCTGCTGATTTAAAACCGGTAATTATTCTTCCCGGCATAGCGCCTACATAAGTCTTTCTATGGCCTCGTATCTCAGCTTCATCTCTTACACCACCAAGGCATATCCGGACATACTTTTTATTCAACGCCCTTGCTACTGAACGTGCAATACTTGTCTTACCCGTTCCTGGAGGTCCGACAAGACATATTATAGGTGCATCTGATTTGGAAGTAATATTTCTTACTGCAAGTGTTTCAAGTATTCTTTCCTTTACCTTTTTCATTCCATAATGGTCTTTGTCAAGTATATCCTGTGCTTTCTCAAGGTCATTATTATCCTCGGACATATTATCCCAAGGCATCTCAAGAAGAGTTTCAATATAAGCTCTCTCAACATTAGCTTCTGCCGAACCTTGTGAAAGTATCTTATAACGCTTTATCTCTTTTCTAATCTTGTCCCTGATTTCATCAGATGCGTTAAGATTATCTACAGCTTCATAAAACTCATCAATTTCAGAACCATCCTGTTCTCCATCAAGCTCCTGATTAAGCACTTTTAACTGTTCTCTTATAATATAATCCTTCTGATTCTTATCAACACTGGCTTTTACACGTTCTGTAAGCTCATTTTTAATGCTGTAGGCATTAATATCCTCTATAAGCTGTCTACCCGCATATGTGTACATATCCTCCAGTGAGGTCATCTCTAAGAAATCCTGTCTTTGAGTATAATCCATCGGATAATCAATAGCAATTCTTTCGAGCAGCTTTCTTGCACTGTTAATTCCCAGCCACTGATTGATTATATCCTTACTCATCTTGGCATTAACTGCTGAATATTGTCTTATCAGTTCATGCAGACCGGTAATCATTGCCTTATTGGTTATTCTGTCTGCTTCCTGTATCTTTTCCTCATCTATAAGGATATCCGCCTCAAGCATATCTGCATTTTCAATAAGCTGCTTTATATGTCCTTTTTGTGTTCCTTCGACAAGAACTCTTATAATACTATTTGGAAGTTTTATTATCTGTTTTATTCTTGCAATTGTTCCTGTTTCATATAGATCTTCCAATGATGGGTCAGCCGTCTCAACACTTTTTTGTGCTGTAAGAAATACTTTCTGGCTTCCCTCCATCGCCTTTTCTATTGCATGAATAGATTTTTTTCTGCTTATATCAAAATGTATGACCATGTCTGGTAACACGGTCATACCTCTTAATGCTATAACAGGTAAAATAATATTTTTCATAATATTCTTAACCCTCAAGTGATACATTTTCTGTCCTGTATTCTATTACAGGTTTTACAGTTCCATCAACTGCTTCTTTTGTAATGATACATTTTGAAATATTATCATCTGATGGAATCTCATACATAACTTCATTCATTACTGACTCAAGAATAGAACGTAAGCCTCTTGCACCGGTCTTTCTTTCAAAGCTCTTCTTAGCCACTGCTTCAATAGCTTCCGGTGTAAATTCAAGTTCTACTTCATCAAGCGAGAAAAGTGCCTGATACTGCTTAATAATTGCATTCTTAGGCTCCTGTAATATTCTTACAAGTGCTGCCTCGTCCAGTGAATCTAATGCAACCATAACAGGAACTCTTCCAACAAATTCAGGAATAAGCCCGAACTTTATAAGATCCTGTGGCAATACCTTGTGAAAAGCTTCACCAACTGTATCTTCTGATTTCTCTTTTAAAATAGAATTAAATCCTATTGTACTCTTATCCATTCTTGATTCAACAATCTTTTCAAGACCATCAAATGCACCACCACATATAAATAATATATTAGTTGTATCAATAGGAATAAGCTCCTGCTGAGGATGCTTTCTTCCTCCCTGTGGTGGAACAGATGCCATTGTTCCTTCTAATATCTTAAGAAGTGCCTGCTGGACACCTTCACCTGAAACATCTCTTGTAATAGAAACATTTTCAGATTTCTTAGTTATCTTATCTATTTCATCAATATAGATTATTCCATATTGAGCTTTTTCAACATCATAATCGGCTGCCTGAATAAGCTTAAGAAGAATATTTTCAACATCTTCACCTACATAACCTGCTTCTGTAAGAGTTGTTGCATCTGCGATTGCAAATGGAACATTAAGCAGCCTTGCAAGATTCTGTGCTAAAAATGTCTTACCTGAACCTGTAGGTCCCATCATAAGAATATTGCTCTTCTGTAATTCCACATCAAGCTTTCTGCCCGACATAATTCTCTTATAATGATTATATACCGCAACTGCAAGAACTTTTTTTGCCTCATCCTGACCGATAACATAATCATCGAGAAATTCCTTAATTTCCTTAGGTTTTAACAGATTAATATCCATTTCATCTATTGGATCATTATCAAATTCTTCATTTGCTTCAAATTCTTCGTCTAATATCTCGCTGCATATTCCCACACACTGATCACATATATATGTGCCATTAGGTCCGGCAATAAGCTTCTTTACCTGGTCCTGAGTTTTATTACAAAATGAGCATCTTAACTTATTATCCATATTTCTGCCTGCCATCTAACCCTCCTAAAACTCCTATATTTATCAAAAAACAATTATAACTATTATTTATAAAAATAAATAACTACTTGCGATATTATTATAAAATATCATAACACCACTAAATAAACATATTTTTTAATATAGCTCACTACAGCTTAAGCTGCAGTGAGCTACAACCATAAATACAATCTTTAATTTTATCTCTTTTCAACAACTTTGTCAATAAGACCATATGCAAGAGCTTCCTGAGCTGTCATATAATTATCACGCTCTGTATCACGTGCTATCTCTTCTACAGACTTACCTGTATTAGCAGCAAGGATTTCATTTAACTTATTTCTTGTCTTTAAGATATTCTCTGCAACAATACGAATCTCTGTTTCCTGTCCTCTTGCTCCGCCTGATGGCTGATGTATCATAATCTCTGCGTTAGGAAGTGCAAGTCTCTTTCCCTTTGTACCGCCTGAAAGAAGGAATGCTCCCATACTTGCTGCAAGTCCCATACATATTGTTGATACATCACACTTAATATACTGCATTGTATCATATATTGCAAAACCTGCTGATACTGAACCACCCGGACTGTTGATATAAAAATGTATGTCCTTATTAGGATCTTCTGCTTCAAGGAAAAGCATCTGCGCAACTATAAGATTAGCTGAAACATCTGTAACCTCTTCTCCTAAAAATACGATTCTGTCTTTTAAAAGTCTTGAGTAGATATCATATGATCTTTCTCCACGACTGTTCTGTTCAATGACGTAAGGTACAAAACTCATATTAATCTCCATTCCGCAGGCATTTTTTATGCTGTATGAATCGCATGCCAAATATCAAATCGGCTATGCAATAAAGACTGTTTTGTGACGCCTGCTGCACAAATCAGCCGTATGCCATCTGTGACCGGTATATGTGGCTGCTGCTTTTAAGAAAATTGTACAAATTATAAAATAAATATTTATAAGCTGTATGAATTTATCTGTCTCAGCAACCACATCCCCGGTCACTATATATGGTATTTATCCAGTAATATCCAATGATTATATTCCATTTATAATACGCCTATACTATATAAGACTGCATATTAATAGTAACCATTCTTATTATCAATATATTACCGGATAAACAATACTTAATAATTTTAATTACTTTTCTACTGCTGTATCAACGATTAAGTCAACTGCCTTCTGAACTGCAAGGTCTTCTTTAACCTGCTTCATCTCAGCTTCACCCATTAATTCCTTAACCTTGTCAAGTTCCATCTTATACATATCAGCCATCTTCTGAAGTTCTGCATTAACTTCATCATCAGATACTTCGATGTTTTCAGCCTTAACGATAGCTTCAAGAACAAGTCTGCTCTTAATTCTTGTAAGAGCTTCAGGCTTCATATCATCAATAATCTTTTCTGCTGTCATACCTGTATACTGGAAGTACTGTTCAATTGATAATCCCTGCTGCTGTAATCTTCTTGCGAAGTCTTCTGCCATTCTGTTTACCTGTGTATTAATCATAGCTTCTGGAATATCCATCTTTGCAGCTTCGATGATCTTTTCCATAGCTTCGTCTTCCTTCTTAACCTTAGCTTCGTTAGCCTTACGTTCCTTTAACTGTGAAACTAAGCTTTCCTTATAAGCATCCATTGTATCGAAGTCAGATACATCCTGAGCAAAATCATCATCAAGCTCTGGAAGCTGCTTTTCTTTAATCTCATTAACCTTAACCTTGAATGTTGCCGGCTTACCCTTTAATTCTTCAGCATGGTATTCTTCTGGGAATGTTACGTTGATTTCCTTTTCATCACCGATATTCATACCGATAATCTGGTCTTCAAATGTATCGATGAATGAATGAGAACCAATTGTAAGTGGGTAATTTTCTCCCTTACCGCCTTCAAATGCTTTACCATCTACAAAACCTTCAAAGTCGATAACTGTCATATCACCATCTTTAACAGCTCTTTCAGCTACGCTGATTGTTCTTGAGTTCTGTTCCTGAACCTTCTTAAGTTCATTAGCAATATCTTCATCTGTAACTTCTGAATCAACCTTAGCTACTTCAACACCCTTATACTGTCCAAGTTCAACTTCCGGCTTAACAGCTACTTCTGCTGAGAAGATGAATGGCTTACCCTGCTCTAACTGAACAACGTCAATCTTAGGCTGTGAAACGATTTCTAATTTGCTTTCTTCTGCAGCTTCTGCATATGCTTCTGGAATGATTGCATTAGCAGCATCTTCATAGAAAACTTCTGCTCCATAAAACTTTTCAACCATCTTACGTGGAGCCTTACCTTTTCTAAAGCCCGGAAGAGTTATCTTTCCTTTATTCTTATTATAAGCTTCATTAAGACCCTTTTCAAATTCTTCTGCAGTAGTCTCAATTACGAGCTTTACCATATTCTTTTCTTCCATCTGTTCTACTTTAAAACTCATTATTATTACTTCCTCCTTAAATATATATGTAAATTATTAAGTATAGTGTTCATCAATTAATTATCGCTGTAAGGAAATATGATAGTTAATTGATGAACACTATACCACAGTACAATGTACATACTTATTGAGTATATCACAGTTATTTTTATATTACCAGTAAAATTTTAATGTATTTTACAAATTTTAGTGTGAATTTATAATACATTTATAAAATATTTAAACACACAAAAAAGCCGCCCCATCATTAGAAAAATACTAAGATTAAAGAGTGGTCTTTTCTCATTTCTTATAAAAGACATCTATATTCTTGTAAATTTCCCCAATAATGTGACAGCTTAATTGTTCTGAACTGTCACATTGGTATATTAATCCACAGCATATGCTTTTCGGATTAAATTTATATCAATATATACAGTCCATGACAGATTAATCACTGCTAAAGATTTTATCATTTATATTCTTTTTAAAATAAAACTGATAAACCCACAGCAGTGGAAGCATGGCTTTCGTTAGTTGCCCTGCTTCATCTGTTCTTCCTGTCTTTTAATCATTTTCTTAACCATATTACCGCCAACTGAACCAGCTTCTGCTGAGGTAAGGTCACCGTTGTAACCCTCCTTTAAGTTGACACCGATTTCTGAAGCAACTTCCATCTTAAATCTGTCTAAAGCTTCCTTAGCTTCCTTTTTTGTTCTGGAACCTGAATTTGAATTTGGCATATTACTCCACCTCCATGCTATGATTAATTTCCGATTAAATCGTCGGAATTATTCAGATAAGCTTGATTGCTTATCCTGTTATTAGTATGGCTGTGATTTATTTGTTTATTACGGTAATTTTTGGAATTTACCTTAATTACGATTCATATATTACAACCTTTTACTACATCCTGTTGTTTGCTTTAATTTCTCTATCTGTCTTCCCGTATTTGGTTTACCATCAATATAATTAATCATTATCAGCTTTTAATACTGCATTAAGCATAACTGTGGCTCCTGATGTACAATGTTGTGGTGTTGAATATTCTTTTTCACAATGCGATAATCCATCCTTTGACTGTACAAATATACCGTATCTCTGTTCCATGCCGGCATGAGTTTATGTATCTTTATAAAACAGCCCCTTTGCTGATTTATTAATTTAAAATATATCATAAGACCATTGTTTTAATATGTCAATTGCTTGTTTCTATTATGTTTTATACATATCTGTTTCTAATATGTTTTATAATTTCTATTTTCATTTTGATTATAAATGTTCGTATATAAATCATCCGTAAAAGATATTATTCCCACAATTGATTATAAATATTAATTATATTCTCTTTTGTAATATTTCTTCTTGTGTTAGACGGACTTCCACTATCAATCGCATCCTGTGCCATCTTATCTGCAAATCCTAAAAATTCATCTTTATTAATTCCATACTCTTCAAGTGTTGGAATCTCACATATCCTGCATATATCTGATATCCCGTCCAGGAATTTATGTGCTGCGGTCTCATCTGAATCAATATGTGATGCCACACCTGTTTCTCTTCCTAAAATTGCAAATCTTTCATATGCTCCACTCAATGCATATGAAAGACAACTCTTCAAAAGCATTGCATTAGAAATCCCATGCGGCACATGAAACAAAGCTCCTATAGGACGACTCATTCCATGCACTAGCGTTACGGATGAATTATTAATACAGATACCGGCTTCATATGCCGCCACAGACATAGCTTCTCTTGCCTCAATATCTTTTCCGTCCATATACGCCTTTGGAAGATATTTAAAAATCTTCTTAATGGCTGATATTGCATATAAATCTGTCTGCGGTGTTGACAGCCTGGATGTATATGCTTCTACTGCATGTGTTAATGCATCAAGTCCTGTTGCTGCGGTTACACTCTTTGGTGCATTCATTGTAAACTGTGAATCTACAATAGCAATAACCGGTATAAGTACATCTCCTTTTAACAGCATTTTAATCTGGTTTCTGGTATCTGCTATTGCTGTAAATTTTGTAACCTCAGAACCTGTACCTGCTGTTGAAGGTATAGCAACCAGTGGTGGAATAGGTTTTGTAATAAACTTACCATTATAATCTGATATATTTTCAACATCGCATGTTACAAGTACGCCTATTGCCTTAGCCGAGTCAAGAGGACTTCCACCTCCGAAACCTATCAGAAAATCACAGTTGTTGTCTGTATACATTTTGGCTCCCTCAGATATCATTACATCTGTTGGTTCTCCACTAATCTTAGAATCTATTACATATTCAATCCCATTATCCTCAAGCATATCAGTAAGCGCAGCCATATGTCCCTGCTTAATCATTGACTGTCCTGTAACAATAAGGGCTTTTTTACCCAATTTACAGATATCATCTTTAGCATCTGTCAATGCTCCATTACCTATATATGTTGTTCTTGGAACCATAAATTTCACTGCCATACATACTCCTCCTATACAATTAATAAATATAATTACATTATATCTTATCCGCTGTACTATTTTATATATTTATATTTCTAAAATATACCACATGATTTTTATTATCATAAAACAATGCCGCGGATATGCCTGGATATTACTTTAATTCCGATATCCTATTCATCATTATAATATATTCTTTTATATTTACAATGTAATTTTTTACAAGCTTTTTTGTACAGTTGCATATATGTTGACAGCTTACTTATCGTATAAAATTATTAACAATAAATATTTTAAGCTTATATTTGCCCAGAAACATTATATCTTCTGTTATTATTTATCACTGCTCATTCCCTTTATTCTCAACCCATTCCTCAACATAATTAATAAAACACTCCGCACTGTAAGAAGGTCTTGTATCTTTTCTCCATGCAAGAAAGATATTACGCACAAAGCCTTCATCAGCAAATGGAACTATTACTGTATGTGGGACAGCATAATCCCTTGCCAGATAATCAGCAAGTATTCCTACACACCAGTTCTTCTTTGCTGATTCAACAATCAAAGCTTCATCACTTATTTCAAGCTGTATCTCAAGCTTTAAACCGCCCTTTGCAAATCTGCTTACATTCACAGGAAAAAATGAATAATCATGTCCTTTTAAAGCAACCGGAATATTATTCAAATCTGTATATTCTATTGATTTTTTCTTTGCAAGCGGATGATTTTCATTCATAACCACACAGAATTTATGTGAAAAGCAGAACATTACCTGCATAAGATTTGCATCTATAGGCTCAGATAAAAATGCAAGATCTATCTGTCCTTTTTTCATCATCTCATATATCGGATAATCAGGATATTCAACAAAATTAAGATGAATATTGGGATATTTCTCATAAAATCCTTTTAAAAAGTCTATGGAAAGATATCTCAATACACCATAGGATGAAGCAATTCTTAATACAACTATGTTATTTTCAACATCTGACTGTTCCTTAAAATCCTCTCTTATCTTCTCATACTGGTATAGTATTGCCTCTGCTCTTTCTTTTAATCTGTCAGCAAATCTTGTAGGATACATTCCTTCCCTTGTTCTTACAAACAAAGTTTCCCCTAGTTCCTGTTCAAGCCTGTTGATTGTCTTACTTACTGCCTGCGCAGACAGATACAGCTCTTCTGCCGCCCTGTGGATATTTCCCAACTGATATACCTTTAAAAAACATAATAGATTTCTTTCGTTCATATTTTAATCAAACCGGAATTATAACCGCTGCTCCTTTTCTTTAATAATGTAAATAATCCGTTATATAATAATACACTCTTACAACATGCAAAAGTTTCTTTTAATTGCTGACTATCATTATATTTATCTTTACATTTTTATAGACATTTTACAATAAATATTGTTTTTTTGGCAACTTTATTATATTTCCACAAAAATATAATATAAAAAACACTGCATGTTGTATTATATGTCCCTTGATAGCCATATAACACAATATGCAGTGTCTATGTATATTATAATATGTTTTTATTTGGAATTAGTTGTTAAGTAACTTGCTTGATTCATCATTCCAGCTGTAAAGCTTTCTGATTTCCTTACCAACTGCTTCTGATGGATGTTCTGAAGCTAACTTTCTCATAGCCTTGAAGTGAACCTGTCCACCTGCTTCTGACATGTCAAGTAAGAATTCCTTAGCAAATGTACCATCCTGAATATCTGAAAGAATCTTCTTCATAGCCTTCTTTGTCTCAGCTGTAACAATCTTAGGTCCTGTTACATAATCACCATATTCAGCAGTATTAGAAATAGAATATCTCATTCCTGCGAAACCTGACTGATAGATTAAATCTACGATAAGCTTCATCTCATGGATACATTCAAAGTAAGCATTTCTTGGGTCATAACCAGCTTCGCAAAGTGTTTCAAAACCAGCCTGCATAAGGGCACATACACCACCACAAAGAACT
Organism: uncultured Eubacterium sp.; assembly: GCA_900545725.1. Classification (GTDB taxonomy): domain Bacteria; phylum Bacillota; class Clostridia; order Lachnospirales; family Lachnospiraceae; genus Lachnospira. Next base: position 10,469 of record URAI01000025.1, on the reverse strand, counting down.
GCCTGCTCACCAAAGAGGTCAGTTTCTGTTTCTGTTCTGAATGTTGTTTCAAGAATACCAGCTCTTGCACCACCGATACCAGCGCCATAAGCAAGTGCCATATCAAGTGCCTTACCTGTTTCATCCTGTTCAACAGCTACAAGACAAGGTGTTCCCTTTCCTTCCTGATACTCACTTCTTACTGTATGACCTGGAGCCTTAGGTGCGATCATTGTTACATCAACACCCTTAGGTGCCTTAATAAGACCAAAGTGGACATTAAAACCATGAGCGAACATTAACATGTTACCTGGTTCAAGATTTGGTTCAATTGATTCCTTGTATAACTTAGCCTGTAATTCATCGTTGATAAGAATCATGATGATATCTGCCTGCTTAGCTGCTTCTGCTGCTGTATATACCTTAAAGCCCTGTTCTTCAGCTCTCTTCCAAGACTTAGAACCTTCATAAAGACCAACGATTACATCACAGCCTGATTCCTTAAGATTGAGGGCATGTGCATGACCCTGACTGCCATAACCGATAATAGCAATCTTCTTTCCCTCTAATAATGATACGTTACAATCCTGTTCATAAAAAATTCTTGCTTCTGCCATTTTTAAATTCCTCCTAAAAGCATTTCTTTAACTGAGTTTATTATATAACAGCATTTTAATAAGTGCTATCAACCTTTTAAGTTTTTTTATCCACTTTTAGTTGATATAAATACTGCTCTTTTCTACATATTAACAAAATATTACAGATATTTATTAATTATAGAATATGCCTGGTACAATTGTTCATATGTGATACGGCAGTTTGCCGGACTGGTTGATGGAAGGCCTGTTACATCCATGCCTGTATCCTTTAAACAATATCTTTTATAAAGGCTTTCGGCTTTTCTGCCTGTCGCAAACACTGCTCTTATGTCCGATTTATTCAATATCCTGCTGATATCGTTTGGAATAGGATTTTTTATGCTGTTATCATCTGCTCCCGCTATATCACAGCTATATAATACATCCCATATTGCTATATTATTTCTTATAAGAAATGCTTTCTTTTCCTCAATGGATTGTGGCTCTTTTTCACCTCTTACATCTGATACTACTCTCCAGAAACGGTTACGCGGATGTCCATAGTAAAAGCCCTGTTCTCTTGATTTTGGTGATGGCATCGTTCCTAACATTAATATTTTTGACTGTGGTGTATACACCGGTTCAAACTGATGAATTATATTTTTAACTTCCATATCAATCCTCATTTTATATGTCTGAATATCAGAACTGCACAACTTCGTGAGCTATTCCCATTGTTGACTTTCTATGCGATACAAGTATTATTGTCTTTCCATCGCTTTCTTTTTTTATACTGTTAAGTATAACACTTTCATTGAGTGAGTCAATATTACTTGTAGGCTCATCAAGAAGAATAATATTTCCATTATGTAAAAATGCTCTTGCCAGCCCTATTCTTTGTCTTTCGCCGCCTGATATGGAATCGCCTAACTCTGCAAGCATGGTATCATAGCCTTTTGGAAGTGACATTATAAAATCATGTATCGAAGCCTTCTTTGCTGCTTCTTCTACTTCCTGTCTTGTCGCATTTTCTTTTGCAACCTTTATATTATTTTCAATCGTATCCTGAAAAAGAAATGTTTCCTGTGTTACATATGCTATATTATCCCTTAAAGATGATGTCTTTATACTATTAACATTCAGATTGCCATAGCTTATGCTTCCGCTATCAACTGCAAAGAAGCGCATAAGCAGCTTAAGCAGTGTCGATTTTCCACAGCCGCTTTTTCCAAGAATACCATGTATCTTATTTTTCTTAAATGAATGACTGAACTTATCAAGTATAATCCTTTGTGACCCGGGATAAGCAAATGTGATATCTTCACAATTAATATCCGAATCACAGAAAGCTTCTCCCACTAAAAGCTCCTCAGTTACCGGCTCTTCCTCTAAAAGATTAAGCACCCTGTTACCACTTGCCAGTGTATGGTGAAGATTATTAGATAATGCTGAAAGCGCAGCAGCCGGTCCAAATGAACTCATCATTGCTATTACGCTGATAACCATATCTGCAACTGTAATATGTCCGGTTTTTTCAAAGTGATATGCTGTTGCAAGCATAACAAGCCCGGCAGATAGTATTACAATATCTGTAATTACTCTTTGTATATTTTCACTTTTCTTAAGCTTTTTATTTAACTTTTCAAGCTGGTCTGTCTTATCATTCATAACTCTTAAACGGTCTGCTGACTGCTGATATTGAAGGATTTCCTCAAGTCCATACAGATTATCAAGTACATTTGTATTAAGCTCTCCAAAATCCTTTCTGTAATTAAGACCTGTATCCTGCCCCAGACGGCTGTTAATTACGGGTATTATTACACCTACAAGGATATAAAAAAAAGCTGCAGTCATTCCAAGATATACATTTTTTAATCCAATAAATATACTCATTATAAGTGATACTATAAATGCTATCATAACCGGTGAAATAGTATGTGCATAGAACACTTCAAGCAGCTCTATATCACTTGTTATAATAGATATAAGATTACCTTTTTTCTCACCCTCAAGTTTTGCCGGTGCAAGTCTTCTTAAAGAGGCAAATACCTTATGTCTTATTCTTGCAAGCAGTTTAAATGCTATATAATGATTACATGCCTGCTCTGCATATCTTAATGGACCACGCATTATTCCAAGCACAACAGTCAGGATAAGAATTGTACTTAGTGCAATACCCTTGTATATTCCTGCCACTTCCATAAGGCCCATACATCCAAGAATTGTAATTGATATTGCCATGAGATTACCTATACATCCCATAATTATTGCAAGAATCATTATTCCAAGCATTGGCTTTATAAGTCCGATAAGTCCAAGCATTACCTGTATGCCATTTCTTCTTTTATTATTTTCCACTTTAAACTCCATTCCGCAGACAATAAACAGTCAGTTAAATTAGAATTTGTATTATTGACTATACGATAAATATTATTTTATCCTGCCTGCAATACTAATAATAAGTTTAATCATACCAGGCGGCCTGCTTATATCAAACAGACTTTTATATATCAGGCTTACCTGTATTTATTGTATAACTGTTTCCAGTTTTTTCTGTGTATTATACAGTCTTGCATAATGTCCGTTTTTTTCAATAAGCAGGTTATGGTTTCCCTGCTCACATATAATGCCATCTTTTAATACTATGATATTATCTGCATTTTTCACATTAGCCAGCCTGTGATATATTACAATTACTGTCTTTGTCTTTGACAGCTTGTCTACAACTTCCATTATCTTATTCTCGCTTTCAACATCGACATTAGAAGTTGCCTCATCAAATACATATACATCACTGTCATGTAATATTGCTCTTGCCATTGCTATTCTTTGCTTCTGTCCACCTGACAGATTAGCTCCTTTTTCCTCAATAGCCATATCAAGACCGCCTTTTTCACTCACTGTATCATACATATCCACAAGTCTTAAAGCCTCTTCCATCTGTTTCCTGTCAGCAGCCGGATTACCCATTTTCAGATTATCATAAAGTGTTCCATAAAATATATATGCATCATGGGATATTCTTGTAATATGTCTTCTTAACATATCTCCTGAAATTTCATTTAATTCATTACCACCTATTGTTATTTTTCCTGTATAATCTCTTCTTTCTTTCATTAACAATGATACAAATGTACTCTTTCCACAGCCGGATTCACCAACAATCGCGGTAAGCTCATTCTGTGGAATATTAAATGATACATTTCTTAATACCGCATCTTCCTTGTCAGGATATGTATAGCTTACATTTTCACATACAATATCACCCATATTCCAATTGACATTTTCTGTGTCCTGTATCTCTTCACAATCAAGCAGCTTAAATATCTTATCAGCAGCAGCATTTCCATTCATTGCTATATGGAAAAATGAACCGAGAAGCCTGAGTGGAAGAAAAAATTCAGCAGAAACCATTATTATAAAAATACTCTGTGCCAGATTAATTCCTGCCGCCTGCCACTCAAGCACTGTAAGTATTATTCCAAGAGCTGCTCCGCCATATGCTATCATATCCATGATACTTACCGAGTTAAGCTGCATAATAAGCACTTTCATAGTGATTTTTCTGAATTTTTCGGCTTCATCATCCATTTTCTTTGCATATCTTTCATCTGCCTGATATATCTTTAATGTTGTAAGTGCCTGTATACTTTCAAGAAATGAATCGCCCAGTTCAGTATACGTTCCCCAGTATTTACTTAACATTTTCTTAGCAAATTTCTGTACTGCAACTATTGAAACAGGAATTAAAGGTACACATATAAGCAGTACAACAGCCACTTTAAGGCTCATTCTTCCAACTATCAGAAATAATGTAAGCGGAGCCAGCAGGCTATAAAAAAACTGTGGAATGTATTTTGCAAAATATATTTCTAACTGTTCTACGCCCTCCGTAGTTATCTGCACCGCCTCAGCTGTCTGAAGCTTTTCTTTATATCCGCTTCCAAGCCGCATAAGCTTTTCAAATATCATCTGTCTTAAACGCTTCTTAACACCTGTCGAAGCCTTAAATGACAGACTGCTGTTAAGACTGTTCATAACTGTTCTTACTGCCATTACAGTAATTGCTGTAATGGCAAGAATATAAATATCTTTGCTTTCCACCTGTCTGTTAAATACTTTCATAATAAAATCAGACATCGTATATATAAGCAATACATTGGCAAGAAGTGACAGCCACTGCGTTATAACCATTCCCACAACAAGTATTTTATTTTCTTTAAACTCACTTAATAATCTCTTGTTAAACATATATTCTCCCTATATGATATTTTGACAGGTCTTATTTAAGAGCCTTTTTGTTTTATTTCAGGTAAAATTTAATAAGGTATTTTTATACTGACAAAACAACTGTTTTACTAATTAGTTTTTTTTGACTTTCTCATGCCCTTTAATGTAACTATTCCATGTTTTATCGTAAGTACAGGATGTCCCGGCAGCATTCTTGGTCCTGCATATTTCATAACCAGTCTTATTTTTTCCTGTTGTTTTGGTGCATAACAGTGAATCTTACATGCACTGCAAAATGTCTTTGTTTCCATAAGAGGGCATTTTTTCGTCCTTAATAATGCATAATCAAGAAGCTCCTGACATTCACTGCACAGCCTGCCATCTTTCAGACATCCATGATTACCCTTACAATATATCCTGCACATGGTAGTAAGTATCTTCTGCTCATGTGCTCTTTTATTTTCAATATCCATACTATTCCTCTTTTCTGAGCAACTTTTGTTGCGAAGAGGCGAAGAAAAATTTGCGCAGGCAATTTTTCTTCTGCCATCAATGGCTATTTATTCTGCTCAGAAACAAATAGCTGTGTGATAAAATAAGCTATCATGTTTATTTTTCACACTATTCTTCTTCAAAATCAAAATCTTTCATTGCAAATGACATAGGATATACATCCCTGAACAGATATCTGTGAACCCCTTCATTATCTGCAAGGATTACAACCCCATCATCATCCATAAATTCCCTAAGAACCTGAAGACATATTCCACATGGTGGAGTCTGCTTTCCTGTAGCAGATACTATTGCTATACGTGCAATCCTCTTTTCACCTTCTGATACAGCCTTCACTATTGCTGTTCTTTCTGCGCATATTGTTGCTCCAAATGAAGAATTTTCGATATTGCAGCCGGCAAATACCTTATTATTATCTGTCATAAGAGCTGCACCAACACTAAAACCTGAATAAATGGAATATGAATTTTCCATTGCCTTTTTTGCACACTCTACCAGAAATTCATCACTTACACCTAATAAACTCCTGATATGTTCATTATTAATTGTCAATAATTTTCACCTCCTGTGTATTTTCTATCTGACATATGTATGTCTTCCCCTGATTTAATACAACTTCCGTTCCATCATTATAATAATATTTTGTTGCTCCTTCTGTTTCAGACATTTTAGACCATGTTACCTCTGCTGCCTTCCCATCTGTAATATATAAACCTTTCCCAGTTCCGCTAATCCTGTAATTAGGTGTACCATTTTCATAGTAATCAGGAATGACATACTTTACAAGAATATTTTTATATTCAAGCTGTTTACCGGTAAGCTCATCAATCTGCGGTCCTTCAAACTGAAATCTCTTATACGTTTTAGTATTGCTGTCATACTCAAACCAAGGCTTATTATATGGATATCCCGGATAGAATATCTGACAATTGCATCCTCCCTCAGCCATAATATCTGTATTGTCATCTGTATTAAATATAAACGGCTGTTTATAATCTGATGTATAAACTGTCGGATATCCCTTTTCCTTTACACTCTCCATAATGCCCGTCCACGACGTATATGCATTGTGTGGTGCAACCCTGTCATTCGTCCTGTAAAAATTACAATATACCATTCCATCCAGCGAATGAAACTTTGACTGCTTTAAATACGGTTCTGCATATTCAGAATAACCAAAATGTATATAATCTGCTTCAAATTCTTTAGCAAACATAAGATAATATGTACGGCAGCTCCTTACCGGTCCAATCTTTTCAAGTGCTGTCTTATTCTCAAACAGACAGCATAATCTTGTTATACCGCCTTCCACAAGTGATTCAAATACAATATCTGCCTCACCTATTGACGACTGTGGCATTGCATCATATATATTACTATACATTACTGCAAGCGGTACATTATCGACAGTTTTCTCATCAACCCACATACCGGTAAGATGACTTCTTTTTTGTCCCAAATGACTCTCAGCATCATGTATTTTTACCTCTGCAGGACTCTCACCTGTTGCTGCTCCCACAGCTTCATCTATATATTTATTATGATCTTTAGTTATCATTATACTGGTTACCGCTAAAACCAATACTATAATTAATGATATTAAAATAACCGTTATTCTTCTTAATCTATACCTTCTCTTCAAAATTCTCCCCCTTTATTTCCCAATTTTAAAGAAATATAAACCTATAACTCATATCTACCTTGTTATCTTTAAAATATCAAGTACTTCTGACTGTCTTCTTTCCATCTCTTTAGCTTCTTCCGGCTCCATATGGTCATAGCCAAATAAATGCATCATACTGTGTGCTACCAGAAATGCCAGCTCACGTTTTGGTGAATGTCCGTATTTTTCTGCCTGCTCTGTGACCTTTTCAACTGAAATAATAATATCCCCAAGCACAAGTTCTCCAGTCTCAGGATTAAAATAATCCTGAGGATTGCTATCCATATCTACCTCCAAAGCATCAAAATCTGCCGGAGTATCATAATCAATCATTGGAAATGATAATACATCCGTAGGTCTGTCAACCTCTCTGTATTCCTTATTAATCTTATGTATCTGTTCATCATCCGTTAATATTACATTAACTTCTGCTTCATATGGACATTTCTCATAATCAATTGCCGTATTAATAACATCCTTTATAATCTGTTCATAATCCAGATTAAGTTTAATATCTGTTTCATATTCTATATTAATTGTCACACTAATCCTTCTTTCTGACTGTTTTTCTTTGTTCACGTCTTTTTGCTGTTCTTGTCTGCTTTTCCTCATATTCTTCATAAGCCTTGACAATTTTTTGAACCAGTGGATGTCTTACAACATCTTTGCTTGACATATTTGCAAAACCAATCTCATCAACCTTTGATAACACTTTTAATGCCACATCAAGCCCCGACACTGCATCCTTTGGTAAATCCTTCTGTGTCAAATCTCCGGTTATAATTACCTTAGAGCCAAATCCTATTCTTGTAAGGAACATCTTCATCTGTGCCGGAGTAGTATTCTGTGCTTCATCCAGAATAATAAATGCATTGTCAAGAGTTCGTCCTCTCATATATGCAAGAGGCGCAACTTCTATAAGACCTTTTTCCATATTAGCTGCAAAGCTCTCAGCACCCATAATCTGATATAACGCATCATATAGAGGTCTAAGATAGGGATCTACCTTACTTTGTAAATCTCCTGGAAGAAAGCCTAACTTTTCTCCGGCTTCTATTGCCGGTCTTGTAAGTATTATCCTTCCAACTTCATTATTCTTAAATGCTGTAATTGCCATAGCCATAGCCAGATAAGTCTTACCTGTTCCCGCCGGTCCAAGTCCAAATACAATCATCTTATTTCTTATTAAATCCACATATTCTTTCTGTCCCAATGTCTTAGGCTTAATAGGCTTTCCGGTGATTGTTCTGCATATTACATCTGAATCAATCTCAAGTATTGCATCCTCTTTATCTTCAAATACAAGTGATAATGCATAATCCACATTCTGCTCTGTTATATCATTACCTCTCTTAGCAAGCTCAAGCAGATTGTTAAGCACTTTGATACATCTGTCTATATCTCTTTTTGCTCCTATTACTTTTATGTGCGAATCCCTTGATACTATTGTTACTTTTAGTGTCTTTTCTATTTTTTTAACATATTGATCAAATGGACCAAATACAGCCGTACTATACTGCACAGGAATCTCTAAAGTTGTTTCAATTACGCTCATTGTCTACCTCATCCTTAATATCCTCAGTCATCCCTGATAACTGTAATGTATCGGTAATTTGTGCATACTCATAAGCCGGCATATCAACATTAATACTGCCTTTCATCGAATAACACGCCGATTCTTTCTCCATTGTAACACTATTTCTGATAATTTGCACCTTATTTTCTGACAAATCGCAAATAAATCTGTTTAACCTTTCATTTAATATACCTTCTGCCTCTTCATCAGTATATGTATTAAGCTGTGTATTATATTCTCTTATTTTTTTAGTACCGGTACATATTGGAAGATAGAAGCTGTTAGTCAGCTTCCAGATATTTATATCAGTAACCGTATCTGATTCCTCATATCTTTGAGGCAATAATCCTATCTCGATATTTTTATTTATAAATCCTAATATAAAGTATTCAGTGCTTTTTTCTGTATAATTCTTATATTCATACTCACTGTTAAGAATATCACAATATTCCAAATCCGTATTAATGCTGATATCTGCATCGGCTGCGGTATAATATTTTCCAACACAGTCGCCGGAATCATTATGAACAGCTATAACTCCCGACACGAGTATCTGTCCCTTTTCCACTGCATCGCCCGGTTTTACCACCGGTGTTCCATTTCTCGTAATTATAGTTTTTACCGTACCGTTATGCGTTGCCACAATATCTCTTTCCATTGCATTTTCATTATCAACAGCTCTTGTACCATCATTTTCTTTTATATGTACTATCAGTCTGGTTCCCCTTATCTCTGCCGATACCCAAGTTATATTATCATATGAACTTCTAAGCTTCTTTTCAATGCTATCGCAATTAACAGAGCTAATCATAATCCCCGGCGTAACGGAGTCTGTGGCAAGCTCCTTAAGAAGCATACTATCTGTATATTCTCTGTTGCCTGTAAATGCTATATCCCATATATACAGACTGCACAGCTTTAAAATAACAGTGGAAAGAGCCATTCCAATAACAAATGCGTAATGCTTTCTGTACTTAAATAATAAAAATCTTAATCCTTTTTTCTTTATAATTTCAACCTTCATGCCGGTTTTCAATCTTATCTCTTTAAGTCTGTAAAAATCATCAATTGTAATATTTCCTGTAATACCATTTTCAACTGACCGTATATCCCATATATTTATTTTTCTGTGCCTGCACAGATTAAGAAATCTTTCTGTAGAATCACCGGAAATCCTTATAATAATATATGTTACCATACGATGTCTTGTGTTTAACATATGCCTTAAATCCACCTTTAAGATACACTGATTAAATTTACTTTCTGCTTCATAAATGGAGCATACTTCCCTTTATTTCCCCTAAATTTAAAATATACTGCTATAATTCTATCCTTTCAAGTCTTCCACTTATTGCTATCTCTTCTGTATCATAATACTTAATTTCAAGATTTTTACCATAAACAGTAATAAATCCTGTTCTTGTAAGCAGCTTTAGTCTGTCATTATCATATTCTGCTATTGATTTAAAATTCTCGATATGCATATCAGTCTTTCCGACAACCGTAATTAATGATGTTCCCTCTATTATATCTCTACCGGCCTCCACTAACTTCATATGTTCTCCCATTCCGCATACTAATCATCATTTCTGAACAGTCTTTTTATATTTTACTGTTTCAATCCGTTAAATATTCCTATTCTTTATAAATTCAATACTCACTCGCAAATCTTATCTTACTAAAAAAGTCGGTCAGCTCTGTCAGCTTTTTCCATATCATCAGCTATACATTCCCCATACATCTTAATATTTATCGGAGATTTAACCCTGACTGAGACAATATTGTTCTACCTCCCTATAGAGAAAGGTAACATCCCAGACTAAGATTTATAGAATAAGGTAATCTCAATCTGAAATATTAAAAACGAGGGCATCTCAATCTGAAATATTAAAAAACGGCATCTCAGCCTGGGATATAACGAAAAAACCGG
>URAI01000024.1 GCA_900545725.1 uncultured Eubacterium sp. | reverse complement strand
CTTCCCCACTACACCACCCATTTCAACAAATCATAATTTTTGACCTTTGGAAAATTATGTGCTATTATTCTATAAAATCAAATAAAGCACATATGCAGAAAAGAGGATAACATTATGTACGAATTTACTAAAGACTGTTTGCTTAACATTGAACAGCTTGATAATGAACACCGCAGATTGTTCCAGATGGTAAATGAAGCCGTATCACTTATAGATACCGTGGATGATGTAAGCACTATATCCACCGGTCTTATCAATAATCTTAAGGATTATGCTGCAACTCATTTTGCCCATGAAGAAGCTTATATGGAAAGTATCAATGACCCGGAACTTGAACTTCAAAAGAAACAGCATGCCGCATTTACCAATAAAGTTAACAATTTTACCCTTGATACTTCTTCTAATGCTGCTGCCAAAGCATGCCTAAAAGATTTTCTTGGATATCTTGTACGCTGGCTTTACAGACATATTCTTAGCAGTGATATGATGATTGGAAAAATATCTCCAATTAAAGAAAAAAACGACCCCTTCACATTTACTGACAAATTCAAAACAGGAATTTCACTTGTTGACGATGAACACCGCCATCTGTTTGAGATAATTAAACAGACTAATGACCTTATCCATGAAGATCTTTTACATGATAAATATGACAGAATCATGCATTTACTTGCTGAATTAAAAGATTATACAGAATTTCATTTTAAGGATGAAGAAGATCTTATGACAAGAATCGGTTATCCTGAAATAGCAGCCCAGAAACGTGCACACAGTGCATTTATCGAAAGACTTGTTGAGATTAATGTAGATGGACTTGATGAGATTGATAACAACCAGCAGGCTTATCTTCTTGATCTTGTTGACTTCCTGGTAAGCTGGCTTTCTAATCACATTATTGCTGCTGATAAAAAGATTGGCATATTTATGGCTGAAAATAATATAAAATAATTGCATTTACCTGTAACCCATATTACCGATAATATACAATATGGAACAGTTTAAATATAAAATATATGTATTTATTACAATTTTACAATATCCATATTATCATATGATGTATTTTCATATGACATATCTGAAAATAACAGCTGTGGCTTTATTAACCGGTTAATATACAGTTCATATTTTACCGTTTAATACTGACACAGCTTATTTATATTTATTATTATTTATAGTCCATATTAATTATTAAAATGCTCTTCCAGCTTTTCAGAAGTTCCTTTGATATTGCCAATAGACTCTGATAATCTGATTACATAGTCAGTCTGGTTTACAATACTATTGCCTATCTCGGCAACCATTGATGCATTTTCCTCTGATGTTGCCGCTACATTATCAAGCTCCTGTTGTATATCATCAAATCTTTCTTTGATATTACCTATTACATTATACTCTTCACTTACAACATCCGTAGCTTCATTTGCTGTACTATTAACCTTATCAAGCTTTCCAATAAGGTTCTCTATTTTTACAGAGCTTTCCTTAGCTGCTACTGCTCCCGCTGATATCTTACCAACTACACTTTCAACAGTTCCTGAAAGGTCATCTATAATATCCTTTATACTCTCTGCCGACTTTCTGCTATCCTCTGAAAGATTCCTTATCTGGTCTGCTACAACCGCAAAACCTTTTCCATGCTCTCCTGCCCTGGCAGCTTCGATAGATGCATTTAATGACAACAGATTAGTCTGTCCTGCAATTGAATTAATATCATTAAGAATACCCTTAATCTTTTCCATCTGTTCTAAAAGTCCTGATGTTGCATCACTTGCACTTCCTACTGTTTCCGACATCTCAAGCATTGAAGCTTTAACCGTTATAGCTTCCTTATTACCCTCATTAACAGCCGTTGTCATATCCTCAAAGCTGTCCTCAAGCTGTCTTGCATAACTGTAATTTTTATCAATCTCTTCTTTTGCCTTGTTAAGTTTTTCACTAACCTGCTGGATTGAACGGCTTGACTCATCTACTACCTGTTCCATCTGTTCGGCTGATGACTTTACTGACTCTGCATGTGATGTAACCTCTTCCACTTGATTACCACATTCAATAATCTCTGTATTAAGGCTTGTAGCAATCTTATTGGCTACCATGCCATTATTCCTGACAAGTGCCAGCGCTTCCTCCGCCTGCTTTATCTTCTTTTCACCATAACCGGTGCCAAGATATAGAAGAACTGTACACGCTGCAAAAAGACACAGCTTTGATATTGTTGCTACCAGTGATGGGTCAATTATATCCCTATAAAAAAATATGCTGACAATACATACTCCTAAAAATGGCATTGCATAATATTTGATAATCTTCTTATCAAAATATCTTACGGCCATTCCAAGTGTTATATAATTTGCCATAAATGCTATTGAATTACCACCACATACTGCTGAATAAAGCAATACCGCATATGACGGACATAATACAATTACCAATGCCTTTACAAAATCACTTAACCTTGTAAAATAAATAACAATTTCATAGAATTACAGCAATGTCAACCTTTATATTTTATGAGTTGACATTATTGTGTATAAATGATAAAGTTTCCTTAATGATTTTTTTCGTCAATTAACATCATTAAAGGAGGACTACATAATGTTTTTAAAGGATAAATTTACAGATGGTAATGATCCTGTTATCACAAGAGAAGAAGCTCTTGATATTTTAAATCTGCCGGATGAAGAATTAGACACTCTTATATCATATGCAGAAAAGTTAAGAAGAAAGTATAAAGGCAACAAGGTTGGAATACATCTTCTTACCAATGCCAGAAGTGGTAACTGTTCACAGGATTGTGCCTATTGTGCCCAGTCATGCCGTTCAAGTGCTGATATAGATAAATACCGCTGGGTATCTGACGAAAAACTCTATAAAGATAATGATTTTGTAAATGAACATCACTTTGCAAGACATTGCATTGGACTTAGCGGAATGAAATTCAATGATTCCGAGATTGAAGAGCTTGCCGGAAAGATACGCAGGATGAAACAGACCGGAACACATCTTTGCTGTTCTATTGGATTCCTTACTGAAAAGCAGGCAATAATGTTAAAAGAAGCCGGTCTTGACCGTATTAATCACAATCTTAACAGCAGCCGGTCCTTTTATAAAAATATATGCTCCACACACACCTATGACCAGCGTGTTGATAATATACATATGCTGCAAAAACTTGGTTTTGAAATATGCAGCGGAGGTATTATAGGTCTTGGTGAAAGCAAAGAAGATGTAGTTGATATGCTCTTTGAACTTAAAGAGATTAATCCCGAGGCCGTTCCAATCAACTTTCTTCTTCCTATCAAGGGAACTCCTCTTGAAAATAAAGATACATCAGGACTTACTACACAGTATGGCCTTAAAGTTCTTTCTCTTGCAAGACTTCTTATTCCACGCTCTGATATACGCTGTGCCGCCGGACGTGAAGTATACTTTAAAGGCGAGGAAAAACGTCTGTTAAGTATAGTTAACTCCATATTTGCTTCTGGTTATCTTACTGAAAATGGTCAGGGTGTTAAAGATACTATTAAGACAATTGAAGATGCAGGATTTACTTATGATATAGAATCTGCATAGCTTGTATTTTATTCAATGTTAAAATATCAAAAAAGGATATTAGTCAGCCAGGGATTGTTATGTGATATTAAACAACTTATATCACGTAACAATCCCTGGCTGTCACTCTATATTCCCAAAAATTATATGCCGGATATTTTATATTTATAGCCCGATTATTCTATCTATGAATACCATGAAGCGTTTATCTATCCTCTCTGTTTTATAAGAGTAACCAATTCCTCTAACTGCTCATAGCTTTCTGTCAGATTGACCTCATTTCTTAACGAAGCTGAATGTTTCATTCCTGCTGTATACCACGCAAAGTGCTTTCTCATCTCCCTGATGCCTATATACTCCCCTTTAGCTTCTATAAGCATACGTGCATGACGAAGTATCATATCACATACTTCATCAGTATCAGGTTTTTCTATCAGTTTTCCATTCTTAAGATATCCGCTAATCTGTCTGAATATCCATGGATTGCCTCTTGAACCCCTGCCTATCATTACAGCATCACACCCTGTCATATTAAACATCTTAACAGCATCTTCACCTGTTAAAATATCACCATTACCTATAACAGGTATGCTTACAGCTTCCTTAACTCTTCTTATAACGTCCCAGTCGGCATGTCCACTGTAATACTGCTCTCTTGTCCTACCATGTACAGCTACCGCTGCGCCGCCGGATTCCTGGACTATATGTGCTATCTCGGGTGCATTGATACACTCATCATTAAATCCTGACCTTATCTTAACCGTCACAGGTTTTTTTACAGCATTTGCCATGGCCTCTACTATCTTTCCGATAAGTATTGGATTTTTCATAAGTGCCGAACCTTCACCATTATTAACTACTTTAGGCACAGGACATCCCATATTAACATCTATTATATCAAATGGTCTTTCCTCTATTCTCTTTGCTATATCCGCCATTATCTGCGGGTCTGAACCGAAGAGCTGCACAGATATAGGATTTTCCTGTGGTGTAACCTCAAGCAGTGCTTCTGTATTTTTATTATTATATAATATAGCCTTTGCACTCACCATCTCTGTATATAACAGTCCACAACCCATTTCCTTACATAACAGACGAAATGGCAGGTCTGTTACACCTGCCATTGGAGCCAATACTACATTATTGTCAATATTTACATTTCCAATCTTCATAGTTATACATCTTCTCCCAGAAAAAATACTTTATAAAACATCTCTAATGATTCTAACAGTTCTCTCTTTTCATACTGTAGCTTCTTTATAAGCATACCACATGCAATATCATCATATAAAATATCTCCCTCATCCGCCTCTGTCTTAAATAAAAGTGTTCCACTCTCATCAAACTCAAGACTTAATATACCTCCCACCTCTTCGGTAAAAAGCACACACATTATCTTAAGCTCCTTTTTTATGTCTTCCGGAAGTCTGTCAAAATTCTCATTAAGATAAAACTTCTTCTCATACGCGCTTGAAGCACATAATACTTCATTTTCATTAAACATATCCATATAATCCTCTCACTGATACTTCACCTGATACTATCATTGTATGGCTGCCATCTTCTCTTACCACTTCAAGCTCACCCTTATCATCAATTCCAAGTGCCGTACCGGTAAATGTCTCTTCTCTGTTAATTATCTTTACTATATTATTCTTATTAGCAAGCATACTGTTATAATCATCTTTAAGGTCTGAAAGATTCTGTGTCTTCATAAACCTGTCATAGTATTTTGTAAATGATTCCGAAAAGTACTTAATAAGCCTGCTTCTTTTAAAATGCTTTCCTGTTTCTACATATAACGAAGATGCTGTTGCCTTTATGGATTCATCAAATTCAGTCGTATTAACATTAATTCCTATTCCTATTACAACATAATTGACAACATCCATCTGGGCACTCATCTCAGTTAATATTCCACAGACTTTTTTCTTATTGACGACAACATCGTTAGGCCATTTTATCTGACACTCAAGTGGAACACCCTCAGTCTCAGCTTCTTTTTTAACCGCGTCAGTCACGGCCATCGCTGATACTATTGTAAGCATTGAGGCATTGACAGGCTCTATGTCAGGCCTTAACAACAAAGTCATCCATATTCCACTGCCTGATGGTGATATCCAGCCATGACCTCTTCTTCCTCTTCCGTCCTCCTGTTTTTCCGCAACGAATAATGTTCCATCCGCTGCACCCTTTTCAGCATACAGCTTAGCCTGTGTATTAGTAGAATCAGTCTCATCAAAAAATTGTACAGCCTTTATTACATTGTTATCATCAAGCTGGCTTTCTATCTCACTCTTAGTAATCAGATCGGGATACTCTGATATCTTATACCCCTTATTCTGTATAGCATCAAATACATAGCCCTCTTCCTTTAACTGGTTAATAACCTTCCATATAGCAGTTCTTGATACCCCAAGCTCTTTGCACAGACTCTGACCGGAAATATAATCCTCTGAATTACGAAGCTTTTTTAAAATTTTTGTTTTCATGGCGTTTCATTTCTCCTGAATATCAGTAAATTCTATACTGACCTTAAAAATATAATTAATGTTACAAGCGACATCATAGCCAGTATTAATGTCACGAGAATAAGAACTATTCCTGCGAGTCTCTTCTTATTCATAAAGTTTTTAACCGCACTAAGACCATTCAGTACAGCTCCTGCAAAAAACTCTATTGGAAAAAGGACTCCGCTTCTGCTCCTTAAGAATAAGATTATTACAAATATAACACCAATCACTGCTGTAAGTGCAATATTAATATAATCTATTACCATCTTACTCTTACGATAAGCTCCACTTGTTGTATAATACATAAATTCTCCATTTCTGTTACAACTCACTTTAATTGTCAGCTAAATACGGCAGACATAATAAGCCACCTGTTCCAATTAATATGCGCCAAGAGTAGCTGCCATTACCGCCTTAATTGTATGCATACGGTTCTCTGCCTCATCAAATACAACTGACTGCTCTGATTCAAACACTTCGTCAGTTACTTCCATCTCATCAATTCCGAATTTATCATGTATCTGTTTGCCTATCTTAGTCTTTAAATCATGGAAAGCAGGAAGACAATGCATAAATATAGCGCCTTCTGCTGCATTATCCATAACGGCCTTATTAACCTGATATGGCTTAAGGGCATTGATTCTTTCTTCCCATACTTCATCAGGCTCACCCATTGATACCCATACATCTGTATATAATACATCCGCATCCCTGGTTGCACTCTTAACATCTTCTGAAAGTGTTACAGAACCGCCGCTTTCTTTAGCCCACTGCTTGCACTGTGCAACCAGCTCTTCATTAGGAAAATACTCCTTAGCTGTACATGCTGTAAAATGAAGTCCAAGCTTAGCGCATACAATCATAAGTGAATTACCCATATTATATCTTGCATCACCCATGTATACAAACTTAACGCCCTTTAACCGTCCAAGCTTTTCCTTAATTGTAAGCATATCTGCAAGCATCTGTGTTGGATGATATTCATTAGTAAGACCATTCCATACCGGCACTGATGAATATTTTGCAAGGTCTTCTACTATCTCCTGTCCAAAACCTCTGTATTCTATACCTTCAAACATAGTACAAAGAACTCTTGCTGTATCAGCTATGCTTTCTTTCTTTCCAATCTGTGAACCAGCCGGGTCAAGATATGTAACTCCCATGCCAAGGTCATGTGCTGCTACTTCAAATGAACAACGTGTTCTTGTGCTTGTCTTTTCAAATATAAGTGCAACATTTTTTCCTAATAATGGCTGTTCTACTATCCCTTTCTTCTTCATATCTTTAAGCTTTGCTGCAAGCCCGATAAGATATTCTATCTCTTCTGGTGTATAATCCTTAAGTGTTAAAAAATCTCTTCCCTTTAAATCCATATCAAATAATCTCCATTTCTGAATACTTAATCATTATCTTTATACTCTCATATAACAGTCCATATAAAAATAATACGGAATTATGTATATAACGCAGTATTCTTATATTTTATATCATAAATTGTGTTATTACAACCCTTGTAATCCCGGAAGTTTATTTAATTTACATACACATGATATCATGAGTGGTGGTCCTTGCCCCCAACCTAATATATACAGCCGGCAGAATTTTATATAGAATCCTGCAGTTATACGATTTTTCATAATATAAAAATAAGACTGCCGCATTAATGAAAAATCATACATAAACATAAGCTTATTTACCAATTAAATATCTATATTCTGTATAATTTTTTTAATGCGGCAGTCTCTTATATATAATATAAACTACTGCCTGTTTATCTCCTGCAATAATATCTATTCTGTTAAATTCATAATTAGAAGAAACAATGATTACCTATTATCATATAGCTTGAATATGATGAATAATTAGCTATTGATAATCCTCTGAAAGAAGTATAGCTTCCAATATTATTAACACCTGAAAGTGCATCAAGTGCTGCCTGTGTACATTCAGCTGTTCTAGGTCCTGCTGCCAGTCTTGCCGCAAATGTTGATGAAACATTACCAGCTCCGTCCGTAACACCTGAGAACTGATATGGAGCATATACAACTGCTTTGATTGAATCACCATATGCACCACTTCTTACTCTGTTAAGGACAACATTAGCAACTGCTAACTTACCTTCATAGCTTTCCCAGCCTGCTTCCCAGTCAATAACTGTTGAAAGAATAAGTAATTCTTCATCAGTAACTGACATACCGGAATTATATGTTACTGTAGCATTTGCCTGTGCCGCTTTCTGCGCTTCTTCCTCTGCAATTCTTGCAGCTTCCTGTTCCGCCGCTATTCTAGCTGCTTCTGCTTCCTCAGCTGCTATTCTTTCAGCTTCTTCCTTAGCCTGCGCCTCTGCTATAGTATATGCTGATGCAAAACCATAATCAACAGATACAAGCGCTGATGGAATATATCCTGTTGTTCCGTCTGCCAATACAACTGCTGTATAATCTCCATTATACCCTGCTACCATAAAGCTTTCATTATTAGCCGCATTATAAATAACTGCACTTTTTGTATCCGCCTGTACATATACATCTGCAATATCTGCGATAACATCTGCATGTACTCCGCCATTTTCTGCCGCAATAATCTCTGCTTCTTCATTGAAACATAATGTTTTTGTTCTTACAAAGCCTGTAACATTTCCTGATGTAAGCTTAGTCCATTCTTTTCCAACTTCTATAGTATCTACTATACTATTCTCATAAAGTCTTCCTACAACTTCTGAATTGTCATTATTCAATGCATATATATCAATATATGGACCTGTAATGCTTAAAGCCTTGTTACTAAAAATTCCTGTTTCGTTGTTTCCTTCATAACCTGCTGCAACTATATCTGACACATTAGCTGTGTAAGATGCCTGTATTGTGTTATTTGATTCAAGTATTGTACTTTGCTGTTGCTCATAGGTAGTTTGTGCGTCGGCTGCCACCGGTAGTATAGGGATAAGTCCCATAACCATTCCTACTCCTGCGTACATCGCCGCTTTGCTACTTCTAAGTTTCATAAAGTCTTTCCTTTCCGACATTCACTTCAATGTCTGACAAAATGTTACAAATCTGTTACATTTTGTTACGGACATATTGTAGCAAAGTTAAGCATTTTTGTCAAATTTGTTAAGAAATCGCATATATACTGGACTTACACGCTTTTTTTAATTGTGACTGTTATATTACAATCATTAACAATACTTATATTTTATTAACAAAACATAAACTTTATATATTATATATTAATTAAATATTATCCAATTATAAACATTTAAGTTAATTTTCACCGTTCTGTTGTTACTATTATTGTTTATTATATTGTATAAATATATATCCTTTTCTAAAATAAAGACTGTTACATAAAATGTAAAATACAAAACCATTCCATTAAAGAATCCTATAACATTTCTAATAAAGAATCCTATAACATTTCTAATTCCAACAGCTCTATATTTCATGTTTTATAGTCACAGTCTTAAAAATCAATATACTTATTACAAATATGTTTTATAGCTATTAACAATCTATAACTCTTACAGATTTCTCTGTCTTACAGCTTCATATGTAAGTATTGTACAGGCTATTGCCGCATTTAACGACTCAACCTGACCCTCCATTGGTATTTTAATTAAAGCATCGGCCTTGTCTGTTATTGCATTTGTAAGTCCATTTCCCTCATTACCTATAAGAAATGCGCTTGCACCAGTATAATCCTCTTTAGTATATGTATTACTTCCATTAAGATGTGCTGCAAACACCTTAACACCCTGCTTCTTAATACCATCAATAGCTTGTGCAAAATCATTTTCATATATAAACGGAACCCTGTATACGGAACCCATTGTTGAACGTATAGTCTTAGGATTATATATATCAACCGTATTTGCACTCATAATAACACCGGTGACACCGGCTCCCTCACCCATTCTTATAATAGTCCCAAGATTACCTGGGTCCTGAAGATTCTCTATTGCTATAATTAATGGATTACCTTTTGTAATATCGGAAATACTATACTGTGCCATCTTAATAATTGCCATTATTCCTTGTGGTGTCCTTGTATCCGACATCTGCATAAACACATTATCACTTACAACTTCATATTTCTTAGTATCCACATTAAGTTCACTTATAAAAGCTTCATTCATATCTGCAAATGTCTCGGAAGCATATACCTTAACAATTCTGTCTGCCGGTGCTTCTGCAACCATCTTATTGCCTTCAACTACAAATTCTTTGTATTCTTTTCTTACTTTAGCTTTCTTTTGAAGCTGTATCACATGTTTAACCTGACTGCTGCTTGTACTAGTAATCATCTTATTCTCCTGACTATCATTAAACAAAATGCTATCCAAAATTCCTGACAACCATCTTACAAAGGCTTCTGAAATTAATTAGAAAGCAGTCCGCTTATATTAAATTCATACTCATCTATATCCTTAGTCATGGCAAGTGCTTCATCTATATCATAATCAACAAACTTACCATTCTTATAAGCAACGAGCCTGTTACTCTTACCTTCGCATAAGAGGTCTACTGCATATGAACCCATTATTGATGCATATACCCTGTCCTTACATGTAGGTGAACCACCTCTTTGCATATATCCTAAAATTGTTGCTCTTGTCTCAATTCCTGTTGCTGCTTCAATTCTTCTTGCCATTCCTGTTGAATGTCCGATTCCTTCAGCATTAATTATCAGATGATGCTTCTTGCCCTTCTTACGTCCCTCAATAATATGATTGATTATCTTCTGCTCATCATTATCATATCTTTCAGGAAGAAGAATATCTTCTGCACCATTGGCAATACCACACCAGAGTGCTATATATCCGGCACATCTGCCCATTACCTCTATAATACTGCATCTTTCATGTGAGGTTGATGTATCTCTTATCTTATCAATAGCTTCCATGGCTGTATTAACTGCTGTATCAAAACCTATTGTATAATCTGTACATGCAATATCAAGATCAATAGTCCCCGGTAAACCTATTGTATTAACTCCTGCCTCAGCAAGCTTTTGTGCACCTCTGAATGAACCATCACCACCTATAACAACAATACCGTCAATTCCATGCTTTTTACAGATATCAGCACCCTTTTTTTGTCCTTCCGGTGTCATAAATTCCAGACATCTTGCTGTATAGAGAACTGTACCACCACGCTGGATAATATCCGCTACACTCTTTTTATCCATATCAATTACTTCATCATTAATAAGACCATTATATCCTTTCTGGATACCCTTAACTTTAAGTCCTTTATTAATGGCTGTTCTGACAACTGCTCTTATAGCTGCATTCATTCCCGGTGCATCCCCACCACTTGTTAAAACACCTATTGTCTTGATTTCCTTTTCCATAAAGACGACTCCTTTCCATAATGACATGTCTTTTGTCACTATTACAAATTTCTTTTTACAATTTTGTTAATATCTTAACACATTTTTTTTAATAAATCTTGTATTTTTTCAAAATTTTTAATATTTAATCGCAAATTCTGCTGCAGATTGCCGGTCAGCCCTGCTGACTTTTTCAACAAGCGGCTTTGCAATCCTTGCACATTGTAATCTCTGTCTGAGATATAATATTTTTATTTATGTCATTGCTATATTCTTTTGTCCGTATCTTTCATTTAACACACCTGTAAGCTCCGGCGTAATCTTAACTGTCATACTGTCGGGAAGCTTTATTCTCTGATTTTCCTTAGTACAGTATATTATCACTTTATCTTTTCCATCAGAATCATTTAATATGTTAAAAAGCTCTTCCTTCTTATTAACATAATCTTCCATGCTTTCAAATCTTATCCACAGATTTCTTGGAATATCCTCAAAATCAACCACGCTTTCACATATAAGCTTGCCATTTTCATCAGCGTTTGCCTGGACCCGGCCTGTTATAAATACCTTTTCTGCTCTGTCAAGAACCATCCTGCTTGTATTATATGCATTAGGAAATACCACTACTTCCACAGTTCCAACAAGATCCTCAATCGTAAGGAATGCCATTAGCTGGCCTGTTTTTGTAGTC
Organism: uncultured Eubacterium sp.; assembly: GCA_900545725.1. Taxonomy (GTDB): domain Bacteria; phylum Bacillota; class Clostridia; order Lachnospirales; family Lachnospiraceae; genus Lachnospira. Next base: position 15,804 of record URAI01000024.1, on the reverse strand, counting down.
TTTACAGTCTTATTCATTATAATTCCACCGATTGTCTGCCTGCTTCCATCAGCTGCCTTAGTCTCTCCTGTCTCTTCATCTAACTCAAAATCAATTGTCTTTGCAGATATATGTTTTTCCCACATCTTAGCATATTCATCCAGTGGGTGTCCGCTTACATATACTCCTAACACTTCTTTTTCAAATGACAGCAGCTCTTCCTTCGTATATTCTCCGACTTCTGGCATCCTTATCTCAAATTCCTCTTTTGTTGCATCATCTACAAAATCAAATAATGACATCTGCCCTGTAATTGAATCCTTATTCTGCTTAATTGCCTCATCAAGCATATTTGCATATACAAGCATCATTGAACGTCTTTTGTTATTAAATGTATCAAATGCTCCTGATTTAATAAAATTCTCAACAGCTCTTCTGTTGATATTATTAAACATTCTCGTAATAAAATCCTGCATTGATGTAAATCGTCCACCGGCTTCTCTTTCTTTAATCAGTGCCTGAATTGTAGGTCTTCCAAGACTCTTTATAGCTGACAGACCAAATCTTATTGCTCCGTCAGATACAGAAAATCCTTGTTGTGACTCATTGACGTCCGGCGGAAGTATATTAATATTCATCTGACGACATGCATATATATATCCTGCAACCTTATCTGTATTATCTATTACAGAAGTCATAAGCGCCGCCATAAATTCAACAGGATAATATGTCTTTAAATATGCCGTCTGGAATGAAACAACAGCATAACATGCCGCATGTGATTTATTAAATGCATACTTTGCAAAATCTATCATTTCATCGTAGATTTTACCTGCAGTCTTCTCATCTATACCATTTTTAATGCAGCCTTTAACATTTTCCTCTTCATTTCCATATATAAAGTTCTTACGTTCTTTCTCCATAACGTAAGCCTTTTTCTTAGACATCGCACGCCTTACAAGGTCACTTCGTCCCCATGAGTATCCTGCAAGATCTCTTACTATCTGCATTACCTGTTCCTGATATACTATACAGCCATAGGTCGGTTTTAATATAGGCTCAAGCTGTGGACAATCATAAGTTACACCATCAGGATTATTTTTACCCTTTATATATTGTGGAATAAAATCCATAGGTCCCGGTCTGTATAATGATATACCGGCAATAAGGTCTTCTATGTTTCCCGGCTTTAACTCTTTCATAAATGACTTCATTCCACTGCTTTCAAGCTGGAATATTCCATCACATTTTCCTGTTGAAATAGCCGCATATACATTTTTATCTGCATAGTCAATCTTATCAATTGAAAAATCCTTATTATTCTTTCTTACCAGATCAGCCGCATCCTTTATAACTGTAAGTGTTCTAAGACCTAAGAAATCCATTTTCAAAAGTCCAAGCTCTTCGAGTGTTGTCATTACAAACTGTGCAACTACAGCTCCATCCGATCCTGTTGACAACGGCACATATTCATCAACCGCTTCCTTACTTATAAGCACTCCGGCCGCATGCACTGATGCATGACGAGGAAGTCCTTCAAGTCTTTTACTCTTATCTATAAGATCTCTTACCTGTTCATCTGATTCATATAATGACTTAAGGTCAGGATTTTCTTTTATGGCTTTGTCTATGGTTATTCCTATCTCACGCGGAACCATCTTTGCTATTGTATCTACCATATTATATGGAAGATCAAGCACACGTCCGACATCTTTAATTACTGCTCTTGCTGCCATAGTACCAAATGTTACAATCTGTGATACCCGTTCTTTTCCATATTTTTCAACTACATAGTCAATAACCTCCTGACGCCTCTCATAACAAAAATCCACATCAATATCTGGCATTGATACTCGCTCAGGATTTAAGAATCGTTCAAATACGAGCTGGTATTTTATAGGGTCAATATCTGTAATTCCAAGACAATATGCAACTATACTTCCAGCTGCCGAACCTCGTCCCGGGCCTACCGGTATACCGTGCGTCTTGCCATAATTAATATAATCCCATACTATAAGAAAATAATCCACATAACCCATGGAATATATAACAGACAGCTCATATGCAAGACGTTCAAATATATTATTAGTATCCTTCGCCTGCTTAATAACCGCATCCTTTCTGTCTTCAACAGCTTCGCTCTCTGCTATCTTCACCATCTTTTCAACATCAACATCACCGGCTTTATCAGGATATCTGTGCTTCAGACCCTTGTAACACAGATAATTAAGATATGTCCATGAAGTATACTTATCTGGTACCTTAAATTCAGGAAGTTTTGTTACACCAAATTCAATCTCAACATTGCATCTTTGTGCAATCTTATATGTATTTTCGATTGCCTGAGGTGCATATGGAAATAATGCTGCCATCTCTTCCGGCGATTTACAATAATACTGTCCGCCATCATAACGCATTCTATTCTCATCAGTAACTTTTTTACCTGTCTGTATACACAAAAGTATATCATGTGCATCTGCGTCATCTGCATATGTATAATGGATATCATTGGTTGCAACCAGCTCCATCCCTGTTTCTGCTGACATCTTAACAAGCTGCTGATTGACATACTGCTGGTCAGGTATACCATGATCCTGTAATTCAAGAAAGAAATTACCCTTACCAAATATATTTTCATATTTATAAGCTGCATCCTTTGCCGCATCATACATTCCTCTTGCCAGATACCTTTGTACCTCTCCGGCAAGACATGCACTAAGCGCTATAATCCCCTCGTGGTACTGCTCTAACACTTCATAATCAACACGTGGCTTATAATAAAAACCCTCTGTAAAGCCTCTTGAAACAATCTTCATAAGGTTTTTATATCCCTGATTATTTTCTGCAAGAAGTACAAGATGATAATATCTGCTTTCAGATTCTCCCGGCTGCTTATCAAATCTTGAGCCGGGCGCTACATACACTTCACAGCCTAGAACCGGCTTAATTCCTGCTTCTTTTGCTGCCCTGTAAAAGTCAATTACACCATACATAACCCCATGGTCTGTAATTGCCATGCTGTCCATCCCAAGCTCTTTAGCCCTTGCGGTAATCTCTTTAATCTTACTTGAACCGTCAAGAAGTGAATATTCCGTATGCACATGTAAATGTGTAAAATTCATATCAATCTCCATTCTAATTACAACCAAAGAGCCTCTGCCTTATAATAAGACAGAAGCTCTGTTATACATATATAATTATTAACTATTCTGTTATTATAATTACTGCAACTTATCAATAGATAAGTTATTATCAACAGATAAGTTATTATCTATTGATGAGTTATTATCTGTTGATGAGTTATTATCTGTTGATAAGTTATTGTCTATTGATTAGTTATCATCTGTTGATAATTTATTATCTATTGATGAGTTATTATCTGTTGATGAATCCTTATTATTCTCTGATATATCGTTCTTTTCTCCTTCAACGCCTTCTGCATTATCTGTCTCTTTTTCCGGTATACTTTCATTAATATCTTTCTTATACCAGAAGTCATCCACAGGTCCACTTATAGTTGAAGAATAACTTCCATCATCGTTAAATGTTACACTCTCTGCAACCTTTTCTGACTTGGTAAAACCTGTTGTATCAACCGGTTCAGGAAGACCTTTCACTCTTCTGTATATCTTCATAAATTCTTTTCCTGTAATAGTCTCTTCTTCATAAAGATATCTGGCAATCTCATCCAGCACTTCCCTGTTTTCAGAAAGAAGTCTTTTTGCCTCTTCAAAGCAATCTCGTAAAAGAATCTTAACTTCCTCATCAATCTGTGCTGCCGTCTCATCAGAGCAGTTAAGTCTTGCACTTCCATCAAGATACTGGTTCTCAATAGTTTCAAGACTCATAAGACCAAATTTATCTGACATACCATACTGTGTTATCATAGCTCTTGCAAGCTTGGTTGCTTTCTCGATATCATTAGAAGCTCCTGTCGTTACTGTATCAAACACAACTTCTTCTGCAGCACGTCCACCTAAAAGTGTGACAAGTCTTGCCATAAGCTCATCTTTAGTCATAAGATACTTCTCTTCTTCCGGTACCTGCATTACATATCCTAATGACCCCATAGTTCTTGGTACAATAGTAATCTTCTGAACCGGTTCAGCATTCTTTTTAAGAGCTGTAATAAGCGCATGCCCTACTTCATGATATGCAACTGTACGTTTCTCTTCCCTGCTAAGTATTCTGTCTTTCTTCTCCTTACCGGCAATAACTACTTCAACAGCTTCAAATAAATCCTTCTGTGATACAACCTTACGTCCATCCTTTACAGCAGCAATTGCCGCTTCATTAATCATATTGGCAAGGTCTGAACCAACCGCACCGCTCGTTGCAAGTCCAATTGCTTCCAAATCTACTGTATCGTCCATCAGTACATCCTTGGAATGAACCTTAAGTGTATCAATACGTCCTTTAAGATCCGGCTTATCAACAATAATCCTTCTGTCAAAACGACCCGGTCTTAAAAGCGCTTTATCAAGAACTTCCGGTCTGTTAGTCGCAGCTAATATAAATAATCCTTTAGATGAATCAAAACCATCCATCTCTGCAAGCAGCTGGTTTAATGTCTGCTCACGTTCATCATTGCCGCCGCCATATCTTGAATCCCTGCTCTTACCAATAGCATCAATTTCATCAATAAATATAATACAAGGTGCCTGCTTTTGTGCTTCCTTAAACAAATCTCTTACTCTTGAAGCACCAACACCTACAAACATCTCTACAAAGTCTGAACCTGCAAGTGAGAAAAATGGAACATTCGCTTCACCGGCAACTGCCTTGGCAAGAAGAGTCTTACCTGTTCCCGGAGGTCCTACAAGAAGAGCGCCCTTAGGAAGCTTGGCACCTATACTTGAATACTTATCAGGATTATGAAGAAAATCAACAATCTCAGTAAGTGATTCCTTAGCCTCTTCCTGTCCTGCTACATCCTTAAATGTAACACCCGTCTGTTTCTCTACATATACTTTGGCAGTATTCTTTCCAACTCCCATACCGCCCATCATTCCACCGCCCTTTGAAATCTTGCGGTAGACAAACGAAAACATTCCAAATATAAGAACTATCGGAAGTACATATACAAATATAAATTCTATTATTGAAGAACTCTGATTAGGTATATAGCCCGAGAACTTAACACCATTATCAATAAGTGTCTGTGCAAGGTTCTGATCAGATGTATAACCTGTATAATAAGTATAGCTTACACTTGTAAGTGTATTCTGTGACCCCTGCATCTTAGGCTTGATAAGTATTCTGTCTGACTGAAGCTCGACCTCTTCAATCTCATTATTCTTAACCTTATCGATAAATTCATCGTAAGATATCTCTTTGTAAGTAGCATTCCTTATCATTCCATTAAGCATCGTTATTCCAGCAAATGTAAGAAGAGCTGCTATTATAATAATAATCATTGTGTTAATATTCTTGGGTTTTTTCTGATTATTATTATTCTGTCTGTTATTCCCGTAATTATTATCCATACATTACCTCATTCCATATATTTTACCAGCCTGTACTAAAGCTTACAGTAATTCAAAAATCTTATTTCATTATAAATATATAATCCCCATAAATCAACCATAAAACATTAATTTTATCCTATTTATAATATGTTTATAAATGCATCTGCCCAGAATACAATGTATATATTACCTGATTATCCATAGTTAAATACATCCTGCATTATTTTTCTGATATATCTATAATCTTCCACATTAAAAGTCTTATATAATATTGCTGCATAGAAATATCTGATACCTCGTTATCTTAATATTATGTCCGGTTGTCTAAAATGACATTTTGAATTTACACTATTAATAACATTGTTACATGAACTGGCTGCACAGTGTAAGCAGTTGACTGTTTAGAATTTACAATATTAACAACATTGTTACATACCAAATAAATTTATTTCATTTGATTAATTTTATTAAGTTTTATATCTGTTATTATTAATAATCTTATATATGTGATTTAATTTTATTAAATAACGTATTTTTTAAGAAAAAAATATAGCCAAAATAACGCTTTCATTGTATAATACAAATAATAATGCAAAAATTGATAACCGGTGGTGATTTACTGCCGGATATTTGTTTTTTACATGATACTGTTATATGTAACAAAAGTATCTCTTACTATTATATTTTAACAACTAATAATTACATTTTTTAAGTCGCATAGCCGACAGAATGGAGGAAATAATGGCCGTAAAGTACGTATTCGTAACAGGCGGTGTCGTTTCAGGTCTTGGTAAAGGTATTACAGCCGCTTCACTTGGACGTCTTTTAAAAGCGCGTGGTTTTTCTGTAACAATGCAGAAGTTTGATCCTTATATTAATATCGATCCGGGTACAATGAACCCTATACAGCATGGTGAAGTTTTCGTAACTGATGATGGAGCTGAAACTGACCTTGACCTTGGACACTATGAAAGATTTATCGATGAAAGTCTTAATAAGAATTCTAATGTAACAACAGGTAAGGTATACTGGTCTGTTCTTCAGAAAGAAAGAAGAGGAGACTTTGGCGGAGGTACTGTTCAGGTTATCCCTCATATCACTAACGAAATCAAGAGCCGTTTTTTCAGGGATTATTCAACAGATGAGACTAAGATTGCCATAATTGAAGTAGGTGGTACTGTCGGCGATATCGAAAGTCAGCCTTTCCTTGAGGCCATCAGGCAGTTCCAGCATGAGGTCGGACGTGAAAATGCAATCCTTATCCATGTAACTTTAATTCCTTATCTTAAAGCTTCCGGTGAGATGAAGACTAAACCTACACAGGCAAGTGTTAAAGAACTTCAGGGTATGGGTATCCAGCCTGATATTCTCGTATGCCGTACAGAGCATCCTCTTGAACCTGGTATCAAAGATAAGATTGCACTGTTTTGTAATGTTCCAAAGTCTCACGTATTACAGAATCTTGATGTTGAGATTCTCTACGATGCTCCTCTTGCCATGGAAGAAGAACATCTTGCACAGGTTGCATGTGAATGTCTTGAACTTAACTGTCCTGAACCGGATCTTGATGAGTGGAGAGCCATGTGTCAGGCATGGAAGAATCCTACTAAGAAAGTCAAGGTTGCTTTAGTTGGTAAGTATATACAGCTTCACGATGCTTATATCAGTGTTGTTGAGGCTTTAAAGCATGGCGGTGTATACAATTCTGCTGATGTTGATATCAAATGGGTTGATTCTGAAACTGTTACTGCTGACAACGCAGCAGAAGTATTATCTGATGTAAGCGGTATCCTCGTACCGGGTGGATTCGGTGACAGAGGTATTGAAGGTAAGATTCAGGCTATCAGATATGCCAGGGAAAATAACGTGCCATTCCTCGGATTGTGCCTTGGTATGCAGTTATCAATAGTAGAATTTGCCCGTGATGTAATCGGTTATTCAGATGCACACAGTGTTGAATTAATGCCTGAAACAACACATCCTGTAATTCATCTTATGCCTGATCAGGAAGGTATTGATGATATCGGAGGTACATTAAGACTTGGTTCTTATCCATGTGTTCTTGATAAGACAAGCAAGGCTTATGAGCTTTATGGTGAAGAAACTATCCATGAAAGACATCGTCATCGTTATGAAGTTAATAATGATTACAGAAAAGTTCTTACAGAAAATGGCATGAAGCTTTCAGGTATTTCTCCTGATGGAAGAATTGTTGAAATGGTTGAGCTTAACGACCATCCTTGGTTCATTGCTACACAGGCTCATCCTGAATTAAAGTCAAGACCTAACAGACCACATCCGTTATTCAGAGGATTTATCGGTGCTGCCCTTGATTATCAGGAAAAAAACAATTAATATTTAGTATATATTTATAACATCACTTCCGGATATATAATTAAAAAGTTAAAAATAAAAGTGCATATAGTTTATTTTATATACAGGTGTAGAAGTTCAACTTCAAGACCCATATATAAAACAGACTGTATGCACTTTTTATAGCTTAACGATATTAATATATTATACTAATCCCTAATTCCTAATTCCTAATTTCCATTCTGTTCTTCACTATTTTTTTCCATAACAGATAATACATATCCATCAAATATGGTCTGATATACATTATATTCTCTGTTAAGCTGCTGCTTTGTAAATATTAAGCGGTTATCCTGAATTGTAAAATGCACTTTATCTATGCCATTTGCTATACCTATGCCTGTAACCTTAGAATATGCTTCTTTTAATGTCCATATCTGTAAAAATCTTTTAAGCTGCAAGCCTTCTTCATTATCATTACCGGCAATCCATTCATATTCATCATTACTAAAAAAACGTTTTGCCGTCTTTAATACATTCTTTCTTGCTCCCTCTATATCAATGCCATTTTCTTTATCTCCAATTACACATGCCGCATAATCCCCTGAATGTGTAAGGTTGAAATATATATTATCCTGACCTATATGTACAAAATACGGCTTACCATTATCACCTGCTATTATATTATAATCATATGCCGGATCATAAAATGTAATAAGTTTATTAATATCAACATAAGAAAGCATATCTGATATATATTTTTTTTCATATTTTTCCCTGGATATTCTTTCACAGCATTTTTTATCTTCACAATATATTTTAACAGCATAATTAAGAAGAAGTCCTGCTGCTACGCAGTTACATTTATCCCTGTAAAATCTTTTTTTATCTGTTTTCTGTTTTCTTTTTTTATCAATCTTATTATATCCGGCATAAAATAATTCCTCAGTCATCATATCAGTGCGTACCAAAAATATTAACATTTTTATTTCCTTTCAGACCTTATGTGAACTACCCATTGTCTTAAGCCAATGGGCTTCCTGCTTCATCGACCTCGTGTCTCCGCTCCGCTTCGGTCGGCTCAAAACCAACGTTCAAAACTTTCTTTAACCATAATATACTTCTTGTTTTCCTATATCATCATATAATATGGAAGCAGTAATCTGCTAATATAGTTTAAAGCCGGTATTACTGTCGATAAATCCACAAACACCGGACATGCTAAAAAGCATACTATCGCATATACCGGTATGAGAGCCGTAAGAAATAATCTGTCGCGGATAATAAAACAAAACAACATTCCCATAATTCCTACTTCAATAATATATAACAGCATTTTTAATATTTCATAAATGTCTCCATATATCTGCGAATGTGTTATAAATATAACAATAAGTGCTGCTATCCCCATTAAGAATGCAGCCGCAGCGGAATATAAAAAAGCTCCCATATATTTCTGTAAAGACCTCATTGCCTTAAAAATCCCCTGTTTTTCTTCATTTTTCCACCATACACAGCCTGTCAGTCCTGCTATCGCAACAACAACAGCCATGACACCTCTTATAGAAAAAAGGCTGGCTTCTATATTGTTCTTTGATGTATTTTTATAATCATTTGAATTACTGCGCTGATATTCATTTATATCCTCAAATTCAAGATGAAATGTAGCGCTGCTCTTCTCATATTCACTATACCTTTCCTCAATTCGTGCTGCTGCCTCAAGTGTATCCTCACCAAAAATCCCCGACTTTACAATATCCCCAACAGCTATATCTTTACCGTATACCCTAAAAAGTTCAGCAAAAACTATCTCATTAAGCATTGAAGATAAAAAATCATCAGAAAGCTTAACTAAAGTAATACACTCTTTTATATTTCCCGAATCCAGCCTTTCTTTCAGATTATCATTAAAAATATAACCACAATAATCCTTATTATTTAAAATGTTCCCGGTCATGGCATCATACGAGCCTGCAATATAAAAATTAACTGAATAATCTCCATTTATAAGATTCATGGCAGTCTTATATGATATCTCATCATCATTATTAATAATTAATCCAACATTTACCAAATTACCGCTATATGTTTTATTATATTTCTGTGCCATTATCGTGGCAGCTATAATTACAATACTGATTATCCACATTCCAGGTTTTTTTATAAGCCTTTTCAACAGCAGAAAAAACCATAGCGAATATTTTTTTATTGAAATCAATACATCAGATATAAACATTACTTTATCCTTTCTGCAATTGTAATTACAAGTGCTGATATAGCTGCATAAAAAATATTTGCACATACGGTAAGTGTATTCAACGTTCCTGTCATTATCTGGGCTGCAAGCCTGTAATACCAGTATGCAGGCATATATACCGATATATCTTTAATATAATCCGGAAGCATTGATACAGGTATTATAAGTCCACCTGCAAAGACTGTAAGGATTATTACCATAAATAATACAAGTATCCCTGTCGTAATCTGCGAAAAACAACTTAACACAGCACCAGCAGACATATATATGCAAAATATCAGAAATACTAAAGCACATATACATAATAAAGTCCACACAATATATTCTCCAGAATCATCTGCATTTTTAAGCATAATAATATCTCTGAGATTAAAATATCGTATTGTCGATAACATTGTTAAAATATATACAGGAATAATTATTATTGATAAAACCACACTTAGCCCTATTACCTTTGAAAAGTACACAGACTCCTTTAACATACCTGTCCTTTTCATCTGTATAATCACAATTTTCTTATCTTTATTAAAAAATCCTGCACAGGAAATAGTTGTAAACATAAGAAATATAATAATTGCACTATATACATATGACTGTTTTGTACTTATACCATAATCTTTATCAATATTTTCAGTCTTAAAATATGTCTGCCTGTCAAGCGCATATGAAAAATAGGCTTTATTTAGTAAAGCCTCCTGTTTTTTTAACAGTTCATCAACTCCTGACATCGCAATATATGTATCACTAAAAGCATATATACCTGCCTGTGCCGTACTTAAATCCGCTGCACCTGCCTGCATCATATAACGTAACAAAGTATCCGTAATGTTACAGCTCTTTCCATTAAAATATACAATTGCAGGAATATTTCTCCCATAAAGTATACCATCAATAAATCCGGCAGGAATCCTTATAAGTGCCGTAAGACTTCCATCACCCAGAAGCTTCTCTGCCTCATCAAATGTATATTCATCAGAAAATATACATACATTATTGACACTATCCATATCCTGTATATATCCAAATGCCATTTTTACATATTGCTGTTCCCTTACCCCTGCATTCTCATCAACAACAATGGCAACTCTCATTTTTTCATTATCCGTATCCTTAGAGGACACATAAACTGCCGCTGTCATAATAAACAGTGTAATAATGCCAAACACAGCCATTCCAAGAAGAATACGCGGCAGATATTTAAAAGCTGATTTAATCTGCATTTTTATAAGTAATAAATATCTCAAATTCATTCACCAATCTCAATTAAAACGTAATATCATCTGTTTCATATAATTTACCATTTTTCATAACATACAGCCTGTCGCACAATTTCAACTCGCTTTCTTCATGGCTTGCAAGAATAATTGTACCTCCGTTATTTTTATAATCATTCATATATTGCCATATATCCCTTTTGCCATTTATATCAAGAGCTGCTCCCGGTTCATCCATTATAAGAACAGCCGGATCAGAACAGATTGCACATGCTATGCTTAATCTTTTTTTCAGACCACCTGACAATTTAGATACAGTTACATTATAATAGTCACCCAGTCCCAAATATGCAGCATTGCCATCTATAATATCAGTATCTGCTTTTCTCCCGGTTCCACTGTACCAGAACATAAGATTATCTCTTACAGACAAATCCTCCATCAATGGATTATCCTGCGGTACATAGCCTATATATTTTGAAAACAGCTTTCTTTTCTTTATTGGATTTTCACCATTAACCATAATCTTTCCTGAGGTTGGCTTATGACTTCCCGACACAATTCCAAGCAGTGTAGTCTTTCCACAGCCGTTAGCGCCGATAATCCCGACACATTCTTTCTTATCAACATAAAAGGATGCCCCTTTTAAAACATCCTTTTTAAAATATTTTTTAGTAATATTATCTACTTCAATTACCGGCATGTCAGTCCTCTTTTCTACCATAATTTATAATAAAACATATCCGTATAAGAAAACCACAACCCATATTCTGCCTGCAAAATAAAAGTTATGTCTCTCATATTATACCGGAGACTTCTGCCTCCTCATCACTACAACAATACAATAAATATCTATAGATTATATATGTAAAAACTATGCATTACATAATATTTTTAGCAGATTATTATAAGCATACTTCCTCATTGTACAGAAATTCTCACTGTACACCTCAAAATTAGAATACGAATGTTCAAACTGTCTGGAATACAGATGCGCCATATCTATCTGTTCATCCTTAGAAAGTGTCTTTCCATTAATATACCATTTTGCAACATCAGCATGCTTTAATACCAGATATCCGACAATAGCATTTTTTATCTTCAGGATAATGTTATAATCATAAACAGCATCCAGAAAATATCTGTATATATAATATACAAGAAGCTGCTCATATTCAAACTGTCTGTCCTTATAATAAATGTCAAATTCATTATACACATTATTGAAAAAATCGGACATTCCATTATTATTACATTCTGCCATAAATTTCTTATTGATATCAAGAACCTTTAACCAGTCAGTATTGATAATCTCCATCCCCTTAAAGGTATCAAAATATCTGTAAATATATTTATAAGCAGTAACACTATCACCGGCATAACACTTCTTCGCTTTATTTAATATATCCTGTCTGTATACGGTCTCATTAAATGCTTTTACAACATTTGCAATAAGCTCATCACGCTGGGAATCCAGATGCCTTTGTATCTTTTTGGCAAATTCCATAAGCATGATACATCTGTCATTAATTGAATATGACCTGTCCTGAACTATCGAATATGCCGTCCTTCTGGCTTGCAATAACTGCATATAAGTTACGGGGTCTATGTCATTATACGTCTTAGGAAACTCGTCATTTTCTTCTGTTACAAATTCCAGTCTGTCCTTGTAATTAAATATTATCTGTCCGGCAGTTATACATGATGGAGCAATTCCTATCTCCTTCGTATTACCATATTCATTAATGAATCTTGGAAATTCCGCACATGTATCACACAGCTTATCTTCTCCTAATTCAATATAAAGGTCACACAAATTCTTTTCATTAAGAAATGGACATCTTCCATTGTTAAGTGTAAATGTACAGCCTCCCTCTTCTGATGGAACCATAACACTTTTAAGTCTCTTTCCAAAGCTTCCCTTAACCGACTTATAATATTTATAAGAAGCTTCATCAACGTCCACATCCCAGCCGGCACAGCACGTATCTGTACACGCTCCGGCTATACATTTAAAATCTTTATAATAAAAAGGTACTGTAATCTTCATAAGCTCCTCCAAATACAATTTTCTCTACTATACCATAAATTAATTTTTTTGAAAATGTAATTGAGTTAATTGTTATATATGTGTATAATCAAATATGTTTATAATTTTAAGACTGTACTAATAATACGGCTAATACAAATAACAGGAAAGGATAAATTATGAAATCAGAAAAACATTTTAACAGTAACAGGCATCGCAGCTTCCATAGCATAATACATGGTGCATTTTTGTCTGTACTAATTATTACTGCTGCACTATTTCTTACATCATGTGGCAGTACAATAGCTAAAAACACTGTATTTTCGGCAGATGACCTGCCTGGCAAGACTATCGGTGTCCAGCTTGGTACAACTGGTGATATCTATGTATCTGATTATGAAGAGGACGGTTCAGGTACAAAAGTTGAACGATTTAATAAGGGAGCAGATGCAATACAGGCTCTTGTTCAGGGTAAGATTGATTCAGTTGTAATTGATGAACAGCCTGCACAGGCATTTGTAGCTTCTAATCCTTCTCTTATGATTCTTGATGAGGATTTTATAACAGAAGATTATGCAATGTGTATTTCTAAAAATAAGACTAATTTAAAAAATTCAATCAACGAAGCTCTTGATTATCTAAAAGCTAATGGCACTATTGATTCAATTATCAGTAATTATATCGGTGAAAATGCCGGAAAGACACCTTATACTTCACCTGATGGCATTACAAGAAATAACGGAACTTTAATAGTTGCAACTAACGCTTATTTTAGTCCTTATGAATATTACAGCGGCGGACAGATAGTCGGTATAGATGCCGATCTGTGTCAGGCAATATGTGATTATCTTGGAATGGACCTTAAGATTGAAGATATGGAATTTGACTCTGTCATCACAGCAGTACAGTCTGGTAAGGCTGATATCGGTGCCTGTGGTATGACAGTTACAGAAGAACGTCTTAAAAATATTGACTTTACTAATACTTATACAACATCAAGTCAGGTTATTATTGTAAGAAATAATGATGCCACAGTTACAAATGGCAGCTTCATTGAACAGTTCAAATCAGACTTTGTTACAGATAACCGTTATTCATATATATTTAAAGGTCTTCTTAATACTCTTGTAATTGCTGTATGTGCTGCACTTTTAGGTATTGTAATTGGATTTATTATAGCTGTCATACGTTCTAACCATGATATGACAGGACATTTAAAGATTGCCAACTTCATATGTAATATTTACCTTACGGTAATCCGTGGAACACCTACTATGGTGCAGCTCCTTATTATATATTACATAATATTTGGCTCAGTTAATATTAATAAAATAATTGTGGCAATACTTGCATTTGGTATTAATTCAGGTGCTTACGTTGCCGAAATTGTTCGTTCAGGTATTATGTCAATAGATGCCGGACAGTTTGAAGCTGCACGAAGCCTTGGTCTTACATACCGCCAGACCATGGTAAACGTAATCTTCCCACAGGCATTTAAAAATGTTCTTCCTGCCCTTACAAATGAATTTATTGTATTATTAAAGGAAACATCTATCAGTGGTTATATTGGTCTTACAGATCTTACCCGTGGTGGTGATATAATAAGAAGTATTACATATGATGCCATGCTTCCATTACTTGGAGTCGCATTAATCTACCTTGTAATTGTAATGGTACTTTCAGCCTTTGTAAGAAAATTAGAAAGGAGATTAAGATCTAATGAACGAAGATAAGAAATTTTCTGCCGGCAATGGCGATATTATAATAGAAGTAAAGAATTTAAAAAAGGTCTATGATAAACATGTTGTATTAAGTGATATTAATACAACCATAAGAAAAGGCGAGGTTATTTCAATAATAGGACCTTCAGGATGTGGTAAATCAACATTTTTACGTTCACTTAATCTGCTTGAAAACCCCACTGAAGGACATATACTTTTCCATGGAACAGATTTAAATGACCCATCCGTTGATATTAATCATATAAGAGAAAAGATTGGCATGGTATTCCAGCATTTTAACCTCTTCCCTAATATGACTATTAAAGAAAATATAATGCTTGCCCCTGTAAAGGTTGCACAGATGGATAAAACAGAAGCTTCCTCACTTGCTGATTCTCTTTTAAAGAGGGTCGGACTTGCTGATAAAGCTGATACTTATCCGGACATGTTATCAGGTGGTCAGAAGCAGCGTATTGCAATCGCAAGAGCTCTTGCGATGAATCCGGAGGTTATGTTATTTGACGAACCTACATCAGCTTTAGATCCTGAAATGGTTGGTGAAGTTTTATCAATTATGAAAGAGCTTGCACAGTCAGGAATGACTATGATTGTTGTTACCCATGAAATGGGCTTTGCAAGAGAAGTATCTAACAGATGTATGTTCTTTGCCGATACTATTATCAAGGAAGAAAACACACCTTCTGAGATATTTGAAAATCCACAGACAGACAGATTAAAAGATTTCCTTTCTAAAGTCTTATAAATTGTGATTTGTTGAAATACGGGGTGTAGAGACGGGCAGGCTGTGGCTGATATGTAAGAT